>SVGK01000053.1 GCA_015056395.1 Clostridiales bacterium | reverse complement strand
AAGGTGTCCTTGACTGTCTTCGCCCTCGACCCGGCTGCGCCGTGCCGAGGGTACGCGGCGGGTCAGCCAAGTGACCGCGCCGCTAGTCGAGCCTTCGGCTCTCCCTCGATCTCCTCCTGTCTGCTAAACTCAAGTCCACGGCGGCGGGAGAAGGTCCCGTTTCCAACCTCTCACCCGTCGCCGTGAACCCTTACAAGCAGACAGGAGGAGGTTCGTCAAGGATGGCGGCCGGACGAGGTGCTATGCTTTTGGTCACACACTGTGAAGATCGCCATTGGTTCGTGTGTCGTATCAGAATCCGTCACCCCATTTTCTGACTTATACTTTCTGGATTTCTCTCCCCGTCAGAAAGGATCTCCCATGGAAAAATACGCCGACATCATCTCCCTCCCCCACCACGTCTCATCCCGGCATCCGCAGATGAGCATGGCCGCGCGCGCGGCGCAGTTTGCGCCCTTCGCCGCGCTCACGGGCTATGACGACGAGATCGCCGAGGCGGCGCGCCTGACCGACCGCCGCATAGAGCTCACGGAGGCGGAGCAGGCGGAGCTCAGCCGCCGCCTCTCCGCGCTCAGACTCCCGGCCGATGTCGAGCTCACATGGTTCGTGCCGGACAGCCTGAAGGATGGCGGCCGTTACACATGCGCGCATGTGACCGTGAAGCGCATATGGCCGGAACAGGGCGTGCTGCTGCTGACAGACGGCAGGAGGATACCCCTTGGGGACATACTGGATATCGAAGCGGACGAAGGGAGGGATGGCACATGACGCCCGGACAGGCCGCATGGGCGCAGGCTCGCGACGGTTTGGTCGCCGCAGTGACGGCGGCGGGCTTTTCCGCGGAGCTGGGCGCGCTGCTTGCGCAGGAGCTGGGAAGCCCGAAGGCGATCGACCGCATGGCGAATTACGTGCGCAAAGCGCACCCGCGCACCGAAGAGATGCTCGTGGATGAGATGCTGGCCATACGCGCCGAGATCGACGCCTGGCGCGACAGGAAGGAGAGCCAGGAAGCGCAGGCCAAATACAACGCAAGGCTCTATTACAAAAGGATGGAAGGATACGACGAGGACGAGTGAAGCGCAGAAAGCAGCGACAGGGCCGCCATCACGGCGGTCCTGTCGCTGCGTCCTTCATATCGTCGCTCAGAATTTGAACAGTATGCCCACGACCGCGGACAGCGCGATGAACGCCACCGGGTGCCACTTGAGCTTCTGCTGGCCAATGAATATCAGCGCAGCGAGTATGAGGGCCTTCCAGACGAACAGGTCTGTGAGCGCGCCCGTTCGGGCGTAGGCGTCCAGATCGAACAGCGCGATGCGCGCGACATTGAGGCCCGCCGCGGTGATCATAGCGATGGACGCGGGGCGCAGGCCGTAGAACGTGGCCTCGACCAGCTTGCTGTCGCGGAATTTGTGCAGTATGCGCGCGATGATCAGTATGATGACCACGGACGGGAACGCGAGGCCCAGCGAGGCGAGTATGCCGCCCGCCAGGCCCGCCGTCCTGAAGCCGGCATATGTGGACATGTTGATGCCTATGGCGCCCGGCGTGGATTCGCTCACCGCGATCATGTCCGCGATGTCCGCATGCGAGAACCAGCCAGTGGCGTCCGACATCTCGTACAGGAACGGCAGCGTCGCCAGGCCGCCGCCCACGCTGAACAGACCCGTCTTCGCGAACTGGAGCATCAGCTGCAAGAGTATCATGCCGCGTCACCGCCCTTCCGGTCGGCCTTGCGTGCGTTCCTGAGCATCGTCACGGCGATGCCGCTCAGGCCCGAGAGTATCACCAGCGCCGCCGCGGGTATCCTGACCGGCAGGCGGCCGGAGAACACGTTCAGCGCGAACACGGCCAGGTACAGCCCCATCGTGAACGGGTCCACGACGGACTTCTTCCACAGGCGTCTGACCGCCTGCACGATCAGCACGCACACGCACACGCGTATGCCCGCGAAGGCGTGCTGTATCACCTCTAACTGGGCGAAGTTCTTGAGGAACGCGGCGATCACCAGTATTATCGCGATCGGCCCTGTCAGGAAGCCCGTCGTGGCCGCCAGCGCGCCCTTTATCCCCATCCTCTTTTCGCCTATGAACGTGGACACGTTCAGCGCGATGACGCCGGGCGTGCACTGTCCTATGGAAAAGTAGTCCCTCAGCTCGTCCAAAGTCGTCCAGTCCCGCTTCGTCGCAAGCTCCCGCTCGAGTATCGGCAGCATCGCATAGCCTCCGCCGAACGTGACGAGGCCTATTTTGACGAACGTCCAGTACAGATCCAGTAACTCCTTCATGCCGCATTCTCCATTTCCCGTTCGATACCGCGGATATGATACCACAGGCGGACGGGCGCCGCAATGTGCAAAGGGTAAATACTGCGGCGGCGGGCGCGGCGTCTCCGCATCATTTTACATCAGGGCCGGATTGCGCGCCGCGCCCGCGCCTGCTATAATGGAAGCGGCCAAATAACCACGCAAGGAGGCAAACGACCATGCCTAAGATCACCTTTATGGGCGCAGGTTCCACCGTGTTCGCCAAGAACGTGCTGGGCGACAGCATGATGACCCCCGCGCTGCAGGAGAGCACCATCGCGCTGTACGACATCGACCCCGTCCGCCTGGACGAATCCGCCATGATGCTGGAAGCCATCAACGCGAACAACGGCTCCAAGGCGCACATCGAAAAGTACCTGGGCGTCGAGAACCGTAAGGCTGCGCTGAAGGGCGCCAACTATGTCGTCAACGCCATACAGGTGGGCGGCTATGACCCCTGCACCATCACGGACTTCGAGATCCCCAAGAAGTACGGTCTCAAGCAGACCATCGCCGACACGCTTGGCGTGGGCGGCGTGTTCCGCGCGCTTCGCACCATCCCCGTGATGCTGGACTTCGCACGCGACATGGAGGAGGTCTGCCCCGACGCGTGGCTGCTCAACTATACCAATCCCATGGCGATGCTGACCGGCGCCATGCTGCGCATGACCGGCGTCAAGACCGTGGGCCTGTGCCACAGCGTGCAGGTGTGCGCGCCCACGTTGCTCAACGAGCTGGGCATGGGCTATGACGACCACGTACAGTGGAAGATCGCAGGCATCAACCACCAGGCGTGGCTGCTGGAGTGCACGCGCGACGGCGTGGACCTGTACCCGGAGATCAAGCGCAGGGCGCTTTTATACAACCAGGGCAAGCTCGACATCGGCTCGTTCGAGGAGCGCGTGCAGCAGCTGACCGGCGGCGAGCCCCGCCCGGGCCAGTGGATCGAGCGCATGCGCGAGGAGTACGACCTGTACAAGTCCACCGGCCGACACGGCGACATGGTGCGCCTTGAGCTGATGCGCCGCTTCGGCTATTACATCACCGAATCCTCCGAGCACAACGCCGAATATACTCCCTACTTCATCAAGAAGAGCTATCCCGAGCTGATCGAGCGCTTCAACGTGCCGCTGGACGAGTATCCGCGCCGCTGCATACACCAGATCGAGGACTGGAAGAAGCGCGGCCACGAGCTGACGCAGAACCCCACGCTGAAGCACGAGCGCACGCGCGAGTACGCAAGCTACATCATGGAGGCCATGGAGACCAATGTGCCCACCTCCATAGGCGGCAACGTGCTCAACAACGGCCTGATCACCAACCTACCCTCGAACGCCTGCGTCGAGGTGCCCTGCCTGGTCGACCGCAACGGCGTGCAGCCCACGTTCATAGGCGACCTGCCGGAGCAGTGCGCGGCGCTGAACCGCACGAACATCAACGTGCAGCTGCTGACCATCGAGGCGGCGCGCA
Organism: Clostridiales bacterium; assembly: GCA_015056395.1. Taxonomy (GTDB): domain Bacteria; phylum Bacillota; class Clostridia; order Christensenellales; family Aristaeellaceae; genus Faecivicinus. The sequence continues at coordinate 9,044 of SVGK01000053.1, read as the reverse complement.
CGCTCAAGAAGGACTACATCTATCAGGCGGTCATGCTCGATCCGCACGCCGGCGCCGAGCTGTCCATAGACGACATCGTGGCCATGTGCGACGAGCTGATCGAAGCCCACGGCGACTGGATGCCGAAGTTCCACTGATCACGTTGCCTTCCAAAAACGGGACCCGCGCGGCTGTGCGTGCCGCGCGGGTCTCGTTTTCAAAACCGTCATACACCCCTTGGGCGCTTCTTCGCATTGTGGTATTTCCGCATGACGCCCACGATGTCGATCAGCATCTCGACCTCGGGATCGCTCAGGCCGTCGGTCAGGTCCGGGCGGTCGACCGGCACGGACTCCTTAAGCAGCGCCTCCGGCGAGACCTTGAGCGCATTGCAGATCATCACGAACGTGTCCAGGCTGCAATGCTTGAGCCCGCGTTCGATATGGCCGACATAGGACGCCGAGACGTCGGAACTCCTCGCAAGCGTCTCCTGCGTCATGTGCAGATCCTTACGCCGCTGCCTTATGCGCAGCCCCATCGCCTTGTAATCCATTTCTCCATTCCTTTACATAACGCATAAAGAAACAATTTTAACTAATCTTAGTATATCACAGCTCCCGCAGGATTGCAAGTCTTTTTTTCACATTCGGTTAACTTTTTTCCTCTTTCTTTCCGCCTCACTGATATGACAGGATTGCGACAACAAACAGCCCTTTCGTCACAATGTTGTCGTTTGAGGTTTCCGTTTCTTTCTGCTATAATAGTTATCGTGCCATAGTGTCTGATTTTGTACTGATCTCTTTTCCGATGTGAAGGAGCAAGCATATGCAGTCCAACAAACATTCCCGCCGCAGCCGCGGCTACATGATGCGCTCTGAAAAGCGCGGCGCCGGAAAGCGCGCCAGGCGTCACCGGGCCGGCGGCGTATACGTATTTTTCACGCTGCTGCTGAGCGTGATACTGTGGCCCATAGGCATGCTCATGCTGTGGCGGCGAAAGCTCCGCTGGGGCGGCTTCGCCAAGTTCCTGGTCACCGTGGTCACGCTGTTCCTGGCAATCATGCTGGTGGGCTTCGCGCTCACGATACCCACGGGCGACCCCGAGATCACGCGCGTGCAGGACAACGTGAACGACTTCCTGGACGACAGCGCGCAGGTCGTCGGAAAGGGCTATGTCGCGCTGACCAGCGGCGCCGTGGACGTGTGGAACACGACGTCCGACCTGGTGGACGCCGCATCGCGCTCCGCCATGCTGCACGCCGCGGACGGCCTCGAGACAGGCGCGCAGGCGCTGAATTCGCTGCGCGAGAAGGTGCTTGCGACGCAGGCGCCCACCGAAGCGCCGACCGCCGCCCCGACCGATGCGCCTTCGGCAAAGCCCACGCAGACGCCCTCGGCCGAGCCGGCCGAGACCGCGACGGACGCACCCGAAGAGACAGATGCGCCTGAGGAGACGGACATCCCCGAAGAGACGGACGCACCCGAAGAGACAGACGCACCCGAAGAGACAGACGCCCCCGAAGCGGCCGTCACGGCCGAGGCCGCGAGCCAGGCCGGGCTCAAGGATGCGGAGCCGGACGAGACGAAGCGGCCTGCGACGGAAGCGCCCACCGAAGCGGCAACATCGACGCCCACGGTGAAGGCCACCGCAGCGCCTACGCCCGCGCCGACAGAGGCCGCGTCACCCACGCCCACGCCGCACCTGCGCGCGAAGGGCACCGTGGGCATCGCCGTCTCCCCCACCCCCAAGCCGACCATCGTGCCCACGAAGACGCCCGCGCCCAGGCCGACCGAAGCGCCCACCGAAGAACCGGACGAGGAGGATATCCCCGAGGAGAGCAGGACGCCCAGGAGCGCCTCGCAGGCCGCGGCCGATGCGGGGCAGGCGCAGCAGGAGGCGACGGCCGCGCCGACCGAAGCGCCCACTGAAGAGCCGACCGAGGCGCCTACCGAAGGACCTACGGAAGCGCCTACCGAAGCGCCCACGCCCGAGCCCACCGAGGCGCCCACCGCGACGCCCACGTCCGAACCGACCGAGGCGCCTACACCCGTGCCCACCGAAGCGCCCACGCCCGAGCCCACCGAGGCGCCCACCGCGACGCCTACGCCCGTGCCCACACCTTCGCCGACGCCGACACCTACGCCCGTGCCCACGCTGGACCCGGATCTCAGGCCCAAGCCCGTGGCGGAGGGCGACGTGATCTACTTCAACGGCGGCAAGGCATACCACTACGCCGACTGCGCCGAGGTGCAGGGTGCAGACCACCACACGCTGGGCGAGGCCATCGCCGCCGGTAAGCACGCCTGCGGCCTGTGCCACATGGTCGATCCGTCCGTGGCGGACATGGAAGGCGCGGTCTGGACGGATCAAGCGGGAACGTTCCACATGACGGACGAGTGTCCGGACTTCACGGGACGCTGGACCGTGGCGACGCTCGAGGACGCGGTGGAGGACGGCCTCAGGGCATGTCCCGTCTGCCGCGCGGATGAATACGCGCAGGGCATGCTGGGCATCGCCGCGGAAACGGCGGCGTCCGATGAAGGCGCGCCCGCTGATGCGGCTGCGACGGCCGAGCCCGATGCGACCGAAGCGCCGGAGTTCACCGCCGTGGAGGACATCGTCGCGGCCGAGGACGGGCTTTCGCCCAAGCCGGCCGGCGAGGCCATCGTGTATTACTACGACGATTCCATGTGCTACCACTTCGCCTCGAGCTGCAAGGCCATGCCGGACGGCGCGGATCCGTTCACGCTGGCGCAGGGCGTCGCGGACGGAAAGCGCAGCTGCGACGACTGCCATACGCCCGACGCGTCGATACTGGACGAAAGGTACGTCGTATGGACGGACAAGGGCGCGCGCTTCCACCTGACGGACGAATGCGAGGCGTTCACCGGGCAGTGGAACCTGATGACGCTCGAGGACGCCGTGAAGCGCGGCTATGCCCCGTGCAGCGTCTGCCACGCCAATGAGTACGCCGCGCACAGGGGATACTGAGACTTAGCGGTTACGCCCCGCAGGGGCGCTATCCATGGCGCCCGCGTCCCCTGATCGCAGCGCGAACACCTGCCGCGCGTTACGTCTACAGCCTTTCTGTATGCACACGCGATCCGCGTCCCCGGGCACGGCCTGCGCGAACCAAAGGGGCTGCCTCTTGCGAGACAGCCCCTTTGAAATCGCCGTCAGGTCACCTCTTGACGCGCGCGTTGCCCTTCCAGACGTTCCAGACCTGATCCTCGCTGACGGGCGAGGCGTAGTCCTGTTCCATCGTGACGGCCATGACGCCCGTCGCCCAGCCGAACCGCAGGCAATCCTCGGCGGAAAAGCCCCTGAGCTTTCCGTAGAGCAGGCCGGAGACGAAGCCGTCGCCGCCGCCGATCCTGTCCAGCACGTGTATCGCGCGCGGCTCGGCCACATACCATGCGCCCTCGTCGCAGAGTATCGCGCCCCAGCGATGTTCGTTGGCGTCCAGCACCTCGCGCAGCGTGGTGGCGCAGCTCACGGCGTTGGGATAGCGCGTGCGCACGCGGGCGATCATCTCCCTGAACGAGTCGATCTTGCCCTCGAGCCCCCGGCCGCCGGCCTCGGGCCCTTCGATGCCCAGTGCGAGCTGGAAGTCCTCCTCGTTGCCTATGAGTATGTCCGCGCGCTGCGCGATCATGTCGAACACGCGCCTGAGCTCGTCCTCGCGCCCCTTCCAGAAGGACGCGCGGTAGTTCAGGTCGAAGCTGAGCTTCGCGCCGGTGTCGTGCGCCATCTCGGCAAGCTTCAGACACGTCTCGCCCGTGGAGGGCGACATGGCGGCGAAGAGGCCGGACAGATGAACGATGCGCACGCCCTCGTCGCGGAATATGCGCGACAGGTCGAAGTCCTCCGGGCAGATCGTGCGCCCGACCTCGCCGGCGCGGTCGTTGTAGACCGAAGGGCCGCGCAGGCCGAAGCCCGCGTCGGCGATGTTGAACTGGTGCCGCACGCCCCAGGGACCGTCCGGCGCGATCTCGGGCCCTTCGAACGAGATGTTGCGCCTGCGCAGGTCCGCGCGTATGAAATCCGCGATGGGGCTTCCCTTGACGAAGCACGTCAGCACGCGCGTGCTGAGGCCCAGCGAGGCGGACACGTTCAGGACATTGCTCTCCGCGGACGTGGACTCCATCGTGTAGAGCTTGCCTATGCCTACGGGCTGGCGGTTGAGCGGGGTCAGGCGGACGCCCATGGACGTCGCGGTCAGAAGGTCGATCGATGCCAAGCAAAACACCCCCAAAGTGTCGATGGGTACAGGTGGACGTTTGTATTATAGCATGGTTTATGGTTTTGTTGCAAGGCGAGAGACGAGATGGAAATTCAGAATTAAGAATTCAGAATTCAGAATCAATAGCCGTTGTCAAGCGGCGGTTCGTAAGGGCGGGCTGTAGCGGCGGCTATCAGCCGCCATGTCCCTCGCGGCAGCGCGGGATACGCCGACGCCCCAAGGGGTGTCCCTGCGGCGGCATGCACCGCCTTTACGCCTCGGAGGCGGGCCTTGCCTTCCCCTCTGGGACAACGCTGTCAACTTTGAACAAGGGCATAACAAATCATAGGTATACGACGTCCGTCGGTAATGGCGGCTGATAGCCGCCGCTACGGGCCGTATGATTTGCAGGTGCACCTGCGCAAACAGCTTGGGTTCGCCTTAAGTTGACAGCCTTTCCCCCCTGGGGAAGGTGCCCCGTGAGGGGCGGATGAGGTCCTTCGTCACCGCCCATATCACAAGGCGCGTTTGAGGCACGGAAGAATGCGCGCTCACGCGCGGGCGGACGCCATGAATGGCGTCCCTACAACAACTCAAAGCCACCAACTGTTCACTGTTCACTGTTAACTGTTAACTGTCCACTGTCCATTTCCCCCCGGAGGTCCTTCCATTGAGACACACTTCCCGCGCGCAGTCCATACCGGACTACATCGACACGCTGGACGGCTTCCGCGCCGTCGCGGCGTTCCTGGTGCTGATATTCCACTACTGGCAGCAGTCCTGGACGACCATGGTGCTGCACTTCGGCTCGTTCTCCGTGGACATGACGCACGTGGTCTCGTGCGGCTTCGTGGGCGTCGAACTGCTGTTCGTGCTGTCGGGCTTCTGCCTGTACTACCCGCTGTGCATGCACCCGGAGCGCGGCTTCTCGCTGGGCAACTACGTCTACAAGCGCGCCGTCAGGATACTGCCCAGCTACTTCCTGTGCGTGCTGATCTGTTCGGTCTACCAGGTGGGGCGCATGGACCCGCACACGCTGCGCGAACAGTTCATAGGCAACATGACGCTCACGCAGATGACCACGCCCGCGCTCAGCTACAACCAGCTGAACGGCGTGCTGTGGTCCATCACCATAGAGGTCCAGTTCTACATACTCTTCCCCGTGATACTGCCGCTGTTCAGGAAGAAGCCCTACCACGTGATGCTTGTCGCGTTCGTGATCGCGGAGGTCTGGCGCTGGTATCTGAAGGACATCGACCACTCGCAGATCAACTGGCTGATGAACCAGCTCCCGGGGCAGCTGGACTGCTTCATAGGCGGCATGCTCGCGGCGCACATCGTCGCCTCGCTTAAGCGCACGCTCAGAGAACGGCAGCTGAAGGCTCTGGCCCCGGCGTTCACCACGGCCAGCCTGGGCTTCCTGCTGGGCATACTGCTGGTGATGATGTACATAGCGGCGCTTCGCTACAACGACATGCCGGACAACCTCTCGCGCATACAGATGAACACGCGCAAATTCCTGGTGGTTGGCTTCGCCGGCGGCATAGCGACCAGCGTGTTCGCGTGCCGTTGGTACCACGCGCTCTGGGGCAACCCGCTGATGCGCTTCTTCAGCATGATCTCGTACCAGGTCTACCTCTGGCACATGTGGATCGCGCTTCGGCTCAAGGACTTCCGCATACCCGAATACGCGACAGAACGGCCTATGGACGACCCGGCCTGGCGTTTCCCCTATCTGATGCTCTCGCTCGTGCTGTCGCTGATCGTCGCCATCGCGCTGACATGGCTGTTCGAAAGGCCCATAACGCGCTTTGCCATGAAGCACATGCCGCGCTGGGCAAGGCCCAGACCGCCCAAGGAGGCTTGAATCGATGCAGATACCTGACAGGAGGCGCGCCGTATGGCGCGAACCGCCCATGTGGCTGGGCGCCTGGGCGCTCGTGCTGACATGGGTGCTGCTCTCGCTTTGCTACGGCATGGACATGACGGGGCACGACCCGCGCGACAGCTTCACGCTGATGGCGCTGGCCTGGCGCAGGGGCATGCTGTCGTTGGGACAGGACTACCCGTGGCTGGAGCTGGCCATATTCAACGGCGACTGGTACGTGTCGTTCCCCAGCGTGCCCGCGCTGGTCATGCTGCCGCTGACCATGGTGTTCGGCGGAGACACGCCCAACACGCTGATGACGGGGCTCTACCTGCTGGGCAGCTACTTCGCGGCCTACGCGCTGGCGCGCCGCTGGCGCGATCAGGCGCACAGCGCGTTCATGGCGCTCTTCATGACGATGGGCTGCTCGCTGCTGGACTTTTCGCTGTTCGGCGGCGTGTGGAACCAGGCGCAGCTGCTAAGCTTTTTCCTGACGACCTGTTTTGCGCTGGGCATCACGTCGGATGCGCCGTGCGCGTGGGCGGCAGGCCTGACCTGTCTGGCGCTCTCGGTGGGCTGCAGGCCCTTCCAGGCGGTCTACGTGCCCTTCGGGCTTGCATATCTTTACCACAACATACGCCCGAAGCGGCAGGACGCGGCGCACACGCTGCTTGCGATGCTGCCCCACGTGGTGCTGCCGGGGCTTGTGGCGCTGGCGCTGGGCTGGTACAACTGGGCGCGCTTCGGAAACCCGCTCGAATTCGGGCACAACTACCTGCCCGAGTTCACGCGCGACCCCGAAAAGCCGCAGCTCGCGTTCAAGTACATGTGGCCGAACCTGCTGAACCAGTTCCGCCTGCCGCAGATCGTGGACCGCCACATCGAGTTCCCCCGCTTCGAAGGCTGGGCGTTCTGGCTGGTGGACCCGATGTACACCAGCGCGTTCGTCGCGGGCCTCATCGCGCTGTTCCGGCGCAGGTGGGACAGGTGGGACACGCTGCTCACGCTTTCGTTCTGCGCGGAGATCTTCCTGCTGCTCATGCACAAGACGATGGGCGGCTGGCACTTCGGCGCGCGCTATCTGTGCGACCTGATCCCCATGCTCATGCTGTTCGAGCTTCGCAACACGGACGGCGCGCCCGTGTGGGAAACAGGCATAGGCATATTGGGCATCGCGGTCAACATCGCGGGCTCGTTCGCATTTCATCTCATGGAATTCGGGGTGTGGTCATGAAGAGGGCACTTGTATTCTCCGGCGGCGGCGCGCGCGGCGCGTACGAGCTGGGCGCGTGGCAGGCGCTTGACGAGATCGGCCTGCGCTTCGACGCCGTGTACGGCACGTCGATCGGCGCCATAAACGCGGCCTACTTCGCGCAGGGCGACCTGGCGCTGGCGCGCAGCCTGTGGGAAGGCATCACGATGAAGCAGATCGTGGTGACGAAGGAAGAGGACTTCTCGATCGACGTGGCGTTCCACAACAAGCTGGACGTGCTGCCCTTCCTGCTGGACAACGTGAACCACCTGCGCATGGACATCGCGCCGCTTGAAAAGCGCGTGCGCGAGGGCCTGAACGAGGGAAAGCTGCGCGCGTGCGGCATGGAGCTGGGCGTGATGGCCGTGGCCGTGCCGCAGATGGCGCCCGTGCCCATGCGCCTGAAGGACATGAAGGACGGCACGGTCGCCGACTGGCTGATCGCGTCCGCAAGCGCTTATCCGATATTCCAGACGAAGGTGATCGGCCGACAGCGCTACATCGACGGAGGTTATTACGACAACCTGCCCGTGGACATGGCGCTGCAGGACGGGGCGAGCGAGGTGGTCGCAGTGGACATCCATCCCGCGCCCGCACACCCGGAATACGCGCACATGCCGTTCCTCAGAATGGTGCATCCGCGCGGCACGCTTTCGGCATTCCTGGACTTCAAGCCCGCGCTCATCGATCGCATGCGCCGCATGGGCTATTACGACACGCTGAAGGCCTTCGACCGCATGCAGGGCATCGTATACACGTTCAGGCGCGGCGATGACGTGCGCACGGCGCGCGAGGCGGCGCGCTTCCAGCTGGCCGTGGCGCGGTTCGACGCGAGCGTGATCGACCGCCACGTGTTCCACACGTCGCAGAAGCAGCAGCCGCCCCTCATCACGGCGCTGACGCGCGAGACGCCGGAGCGCGCGCTGACAAAGCACGAGGTCTGGCTGCGCGGACTGGAGCTCGCAGCCGCGTGCATGGGCTTCCGCGAGGACGCCATATATGACCCGGACGCGCTGGCGCGCAGGATGCTTTCGTTCGTGCGTGCGCGCGAGGACGTGCCGCCGCTGACCGAGGAGGGGCTTGCGACCGCCGCGCAGTTCGGCAGCCGCGCGCTGGTCAAGTGCATCGCGCGTGGGCTTGCGGAGGACGGCGCGATCCCCAGGGACATGGTGCCGCATCTGGCGGCGATACCGGATGAGACGGCGGCGGCGATGTTTTTGTTCAGCCTGGAAGGGACGGAGTGATTCGGAATCGACGCTTCGCTAGACACCCTTCGGGTGTTTCGGAATGAATGGCCGGTTCCCCCATCTCGTAGCGACGGCTGTCAGCCGCCACGCCCCATAGAACGTCGTCGGTAACATAATTCGGAATGGTGATAGTAAGCAAACAGGGTGATGAATGAAGCGCAAGCAAGCCTCTTTAAGGCATCGTAACACGAGCCTCGACCGGAGCGGCGTCTTGTCGACGCCGTCTCCGCGACGTTACCTCAAGTTATCTGCTGTTTCCGACCTTGATCCCCGAGCTGACGTGACTCGTTGGAGTACGTACTATCCCAGCCACCGCGCCGAAGGCACGGCACCGTAGGTGTCCTTGACGGTTCTTCTCCTGTCTGCTAAACTTTAGTTCACGGCGGCGGGAGAAGGTCCCGTTTCCAACCTCTCACCCGTCGCCGTGATACCTTACAAGCAGACAGGAGGAGGTTCGTCAAGGATGGCGGCCGGTCA
>SVGK01000326.1 GCA_015056395.1 Clostridiales bacterium | reverse complement strand
TGGAAACCATGTAGGAGCCGGTGCCCACCGGGATGCCGTCTTCGGGGCCATAGAGTATGAAGGCCTGCCAGTTGGCATCCATCGCGGCCAGCGTCTCTTCGTCGTACTCAAGGCCGAAGGCGCGGCGGTTGGCCTCGTTGTCGGTCTCGACGCCCTTCTGGATCAGCTCCCAAGCGGTGTCGACGAACTGGCTGAAGATGTGGTAGGGAATGTTGGCGTCCACGTTCGCCGCGACCAGGTGCAGGCGCACGCTGGGATTGAGCTTCTCGCGCCAGGTCATCTTGATCGTGTAGTCGTCCACGATCTCGATGGACTTCAGCTGCTGGGAAACGGACGTGGTGTTGTTCAGGATGTAGTAGCTCCAAATGTCCTTCGCGGTGAAGGGCTCGCCGTCGTTGTACTTGACATCCTGGCGGAGATGGAAGGTGTCGGTGTACTCGTCCTGCTCGTACTCGGTGCAGAGACGATTGTAGACGGTACCGGAAACGGCGACCAGCGCGAACATGCCTTCATGCGTCATCGCGTCGATCTGCCAGCCGATGCCGTTCGCGGAATACTTGTTGGCGATGAAGCTGTTCATCGGCGGCCAAGTGCAGGTGTCGGTGAAGACACCGGACTCGGCGGACGCGGGAACGATGAACATCGCGCTCATCAGCATCACGGTCAGAAGCAGAGACAGTATCGTTCTAATCTTCTTCATGGGTCTACCTCCTTACTTTTTTAACCGCCTGAGCGGTCAATTACGCATTGATGCAGGCACACGCCGGAATGTGCCCTGTCGGTCCACCATGCGCGACATCCTGTGCGCAATGGTATACGTTAACTCTTTCAACTTCATCATTCTATTACATTTATGCTCAAATGTCAATAGCAAAGTTAAGAGTTTGAACGAAAAAACACTTTTGTAATCACCTTTGTTTAGGATCGCAGCATTCAAAGGCCTATGCATATGGGCTGCGCGTGCACCGGTATCACGCACGGGACCCTGTCGCCGTATTTCACCTCAAGGTAATCCTTGAAGGCATGGGGATCCTCGCTGTTGTCCCTGAACATGTCCCAGTGCCCCGGTATCACCAGGCGCGGCCCGAGCTCTCCCGCCAGGTCGACGGACTCCTGATAGGTCATGTTGCCTATGCAGTTCCTGCGCAGACGCTTCGCGTCGCGTCCGTTGATGGGTAGTATCGCGCAGTCGATAGGCTTCAGCGCTTCGAGCTTTCCGAGCATGCCCTCGTAGCGGCACGTGTCGCCCGCGTGATAGATCGTGACGCCGTTGCCTCTGATGATGTACTGGAGCGCCGGATGATAGCCCGTCACGGGATTTCGGTCTAGGAACTCGTGGGCGGCGGCGATGGCGGTGACTGTGACTTCGCCTACCTGTCTGGTCAGCCCGTCCGCCATGGGCACCATGCGCATAAAGTCGATGCCGTCCGAATGCACCACGCCGATGTGCGACGCCGGGAACACGAACATCGCGTCGGGACAGGTGTCCTTCCAGATGCGCCAGCTCTCATGGTCGATGTGGTCAAGGTGGTCGTGCGTGCCTATGAACAGGTCGACGCCCTTCAGCTCGGCCGCGGGAATGATTGGCGCGACCTGCCTGTCTTCGGCGGGCGTTGCGTAGTAGTCGATCACGATGGTCGTGCCGCCCAGCTTTATGAGGAAGCCCATCTGTCCCAGCCACCAGAGCTTCGCCTGTCCGTGCGCAAGCGACGCGTGCGAGTACGCTGCGAGTCTGTCCATGTCGATCCCTCCGTTCCACATCGCACATATAGCGTGTCTTTTTCCGGATTGTACCACAGAAATCACACATATGCAAGCGCAGATTTAACATGCGCGCACGTCGACGCACATTTGCGCGAGAGATTACGTGCGCGGGCTTGCGCTTTCCGATACATGTGATACAATATAATATCAGAAATAAAACTTCGGAGGCGACCGTTATGAGCGATGTTTCCCGCGCCGCTGATGCGCTCAGGCCCGTACAGATCATACCCGACTTCACCGAGATGGCCGCAGGCTCCGTGCTGGTGAGCTGCGGACGCACGCGCGTGATATGCACAGCATCCGTACAGGACGGCGTGCCGTCCTTCCTGCGAGGACGCGGCCAGGGCTGGCTCACCGCGGAATACGCCATGCTGCCCGGCGCGACGCCCCAGCGCAAGGCGCGCGACGGCGTCAAGAAGGACGGGCGCAGCGTGGAGATACAGCGCCTGATCGGCCGCTCGCTGCGCGCCGCCTGCGACCTGACGCGCCTTGGCGAGCGCACCGTCACGATCGACTGCGACGTGATACAGGCCGACGGCGGCACGCGCACCGCATCGATCACCGGCGGCTTCGCCGCGCTGTGCCTTGCGGTGAACAGGCTCCTGAAGGATGGCGCGCTGACCGATTCCCCCATTGTCAAACAGGTCGCTGCGGTCTCCGCGGGCGTGGTCGACGGGCGGTGCGTGCTCGACCTCGAATACGCGCAGGACAGCCGCGCGCAGGTCGACATGAACATCGTGATGACGCGCGACGCGAAGGGCCGCATGGGCTATGTCGAGGTGCAGGGCACCGGCGAACGCAAGAGCTACTCCCGCGAGGAACTCGATACGCTGCTCGCCCTGGGCGAGAAGGGCATAGGCGCGCTCATGCAGGCGCAGCGCGAAGCCATCGGCGAGGCGGCGCAGGTGATCGGCCGCAAGCCGCGTCTCGCGCTTGCGACGAACAACTTCGGAAAGCTGCGCGAGCTGCGCCAGATGCTCGGTGACCGCTTCGACGTGGTGACCATGCGCGAGATGGGCCTGACGCTGGATGTCGACGAAACGGGCGAGACCTTCGAGGAGAACGCGCTGCTCAAGGCGCAGGCGCTGATGGACATC
>SVGK01000325.1 GCA_015056395.1 Clostridiales bacterium | reverse complement strand
CGTTGTGCCTGGTCCTTCGATTATGCCCTCTCTGTCGTGCGTAATTTCGCTCTCGGTTCGTAAGCGATTGCCCTGAGTTCATGCACATCCGATATTGACAAGCCTGTCACAAATACTTCAGACGCATCTCTGGCTATTGAGCTATAATGTATTATTGCGGGTTCGTTGGTTGTACTGGCAAAACCAACCTCCGTCGCAGGTTTTACCGCCCGCGTCCTCTCCGGGAAGTAAACCCGCCCCTTCTCAGCACACCACGCCTTCAGCTCGGCGTTCATCTCCCGCGCGCGCTTCCGCGCCGCCTTCGCGCCCTGCGCGTCTCCCGCGGCCTCCAGCGCGTCTGCCTTGGTCTTTTCCTTGCGGATCTTCCGCTCCATGTAGCGCTGTTCCTGGCTCTCTTTGTACAGACGTGCCGTCTCCTCGTGGTCGTACTCAGGCCACCGCATCACGCTTCGGCCTGCAAAAAAGGGGCTCGGGAAGTGTCCGCAGTTGATGCCGAACAGGCCCGCCGGTTCCCCGTAGCTCGTGTCGCCCAACGGTATGTATTCATACGTCTTGCCGTGCAGGTCCTCGACCGTGCCGCTGCTCCCGTCCGTCGAATAGATGCGCCCCTGCCATGGTTCGCATCCCGGCCTCGCGCCCGGATGGCTGGACACCATGATCAGGTTGTTCCCGTAGTCGCTGTTGCGCTCGAACACAGCCTCGCGCGCAGTGTTCGCCGTGGTGGTCTTCATGTCCATGCGGACATACGCCTCGGCCTCCCATTTGCGCCCCGCTCGATCCACAAAACCCGTAAGTCCGCCCTCCGCGATCCTTCCAAGCGTCGAGGCGATGGCCTGCCTGAGCGTCGTCTCGCCCTGTATGAGCCGCCCGGTGTCCGTGTTCAGCGCCTCCTGCGCAGTCTGAAGCTGGCGCATGACCTTCGCCACGTCGTTCACGGATCCAAACACGGGGGATGCTTTTCTGTGTTCCTCGAGTTTCACAAATACCGCGACGTTTGTTCACAAATTGTCCATACGCAATTCAATGGCGCGTCCTATAATAACCATCGTCGGGAGGAGATGAGAGATCTCCACCGGCGGATGATGAATGAACGATCTGTCACAGAGAGGATGAGAGATATGAAGACCAACGATAAGAAAAACGGCATGAAGGTATTGCTGACGGCCATGCTGACCGGCGCGATCGTGCTGACCGGCAGCCACGCGCTCACAAACCGCAGCGTGCTGGCCGAGGCGGACACGGCCACGAACAATGAGACGGCGCAGGAGGCGGTCGTACAGGCGCCCGCGCAGGATACCAGCCCCGCCATCTACGTCGCGCAGAAGAACGCGAACTCCGTTGTGGGCATCATCACCAGCCAGCAGACCTGGTCCAGGCAGTCCGGCGTGGTCGACCAGGATGTGGCGGAGGGCTCCGGCGTGGTGATACGCGACGGCGGCTATGTGCTGACGAACTACCACGTGGTCGAGGGCGGCGACGCCTACAAGGTGCTCATGCCCGACGGCACGAAGGTCGAGGCCACGATCGCGGGCACCGATTCCGCGACGGACCTGGCGGTACTGAAGGTGGACGAAGAGAACGCCGCGAAGCTGACGCCCGTGGACATCGGCACCAGCGAGGACCTGGTGGTCGGCTCTACCGTGATCGCCATAGGCAACCCCGGCGGCGAGGTGCTGGCGAACACCGTCACGATGGGCATCGTCTCGGCGCTGGAGCGCACCGCGGTGACCACGTCGAACACGTCCCGCAGGATCAGCTACATACAGCATGACGCGGCCATCAACTCCGGCAACTCCGGCGGCGGCCTGTTCAACACGCAGGGCGAACTGGTGGGCATCAACACGCTGAAGTACTCCGGCAGCATGTTCTCCTCGTCGGTATACGAGGGACTGGGCTTTGCCATCCCGGTGGACACGGCGAAGGACATCGCGGACCAGCTGATCGACAACGGCGTCGTGACGCGCCCCGGCCTGGGCATCGTCGTGCAGAACACCGAAGGCCCGGACGAGCCTCTGGCGAACACGCCTCCGGCCAGCGTGATGATCGCTTCCATCAATGCGGATTCCGCTGCGGACAAGGCGGGCCTCAAGCAGTATGACTACATCACCGAGGTCGACGGCCAGCGCATCACGAGCTATCTGGATCTGACCAGTATACTGGACCAGCACCAGCCCGGCGACGTGGTCAGCGTGACGGTCGTGCGCTACAACCGCCAGGCGGTATCGCGTCAGAACGGCTATGACTTCGGCTACGGCAACGGATACGGCTTCGGATATGGCTTTGGCGATTTCTTCAACCAGATCCCGGGCTACGGTTACGGCTACGGCCAGCAGCCCGACCAGGGCCAGAACGGTCAGAACGGCCAGGACGGCCAGCAGGACCAGAACGGCCAGCAGGGTGAGAACACGCAGACCGAGATCAGCTCCGGCTATGAGACGATCACGGTGGACGTGACGCTGGACGCGCTGGACAGCGCAAAGTAAGGTGATTTCAGAGGACGGAGCCTTCCCGCGAGCAGCGGGAAGGCTCCGTTTTGCATGGGCGGGTGGTTCGCCGTGTGATGACGGATGTTCATACGAGCGATCCCGGGCGTGCCGCCGCAGGGACGCCCCTTGGGGCGTCCGCGTTCCCGATCCGGCAGAAACGAATGGGATTATCCATGCGAAAGGCGTCCCGTAGGGGCGCCATCCATGGCGCCCGCATAGTTCGAACAAGCCTGACCTGCGGGCCGCTCAGGACCCCTTGCGGCCACCTTCCCCAACGGGCAACACTGTCAACTTAAGGCGATTCCCGTGTTGTTTGCACAGTTTCATTCGCAAATCACATGATTTGTAGCGGCGGCTATCAGCCGCCATTTCCGCCGGACGACAT
>SVGK01000324.1 GCA_015056395.1 Clostridiales bacterium | reverse complement strand
GAAGGCTTTTTGATCACAAAAAGTTGGCTTACATCAAGGTGTGTCCGTGTTGAACTTTAGTGGCCGAGGTAATATATAGTCAGCGTCTATGGGGGCGACCGCTTGAAAGTATCGATCGACAAGTGGGAAGACGAGATCGCGTACTATTACGTCGATACTTCCAGGTGGTGCATCACGCCGAACAAGCCCGCCGCCGTGCTCATGAAGCCCGACTTCACGCTTCCCGCATCCCTGCGCACCGTCAGCGCGGGCGCGTTCGAGGGGATAGGCATGACAGTGGTCAAGTGCCCCGAGAGCCTGCTGGCGATCTACTCCCGCGCGTTCAGGAACTGCAAAAAGCTCAGGCAGATCTACATCCCCAAGAGCGTGACGGTCATCATAGACGACGCCTTCGCGGGCTGCTCAGCCGACCTGACCATATTCTGCAGGTCCGGCTCGACGGCGGAGGCCTTCGCAAAGAAGCAGGGCATCAAATACGCCATCGTGAAGTGACATCCCGGCGAGAGCCGTAAACACATCCGCCCGGTTGACAAACGACCGGGTATTTTGTTATCATTGAGCCATCAGGCTATTGATTCCGAATTCCGAATTCCGAATTCCGAATTTCTACAGGAGGCCCCCATGCATACACTCATCGAGCTCTATGACGAGCGCCCCATGGAAAACGTGCTCTCCACGGAGATGTTCCGCCCGGAGGAGACCGTGTTCATATGCCCCACGCGCATCGCCGTGGACAGGGAACTGCGCGCGAAGCTCAAGGAATACTTCCGCCACAGGGGCGTGGACGCGAAGCTCACGTTTTTAGGCACCAGCCTGCTGGACGCCGAAAAGGTCGCGGACTGCCTGCGCAGAGCTGTCGCGCAGCATCCGGACTGTGCCGTGGACATCTCCGGCGGCACGGACGCGGCGCTGTTCGCTGCGGGCATGGTCTGCTCCGAGCAGGACCTGCCCGCGTTCACGTTCTCGCGCAGGCAGAGCAAGTTCTTCGAGATACGCAACGCGCCGTTCGCGCGCGACCTGCCCTGCAGCATACACCTGGACGTGGAGAGTTGCTTCCTGATGGCCGGCGGCGCGCTGCGCGAGGGCCGCGTGGACAACGCGATACTCAAGGATTACTTCGACGTGATCGACCCCTTCTTCGACATATATCTGAAGCACAGGCGCGGCTGGACGCAGGCCGTGAGCTATCTGCAGCGCGCCTCGCAGGCGCAGCAGGGCGAGACGGGCGAGTGCGCGCTTTCGGCGGAAGCCGACGTGCGCATGAAGGGCGAACACGGCAGCGTGCTGGACGCGCCCGAGGCACTGCTTCAAGACCTCGCGGCCATAGGCATGATACGGGACCTCGACGTGCGCGGCGGCCGCGTGCGCTTTGCGTTCCGCGACGCGCAGATCCGCAAATGGCTGCGCGACGTGGGCAGCGTGCTTGAGATCAAGGTCTACAAGGACTGCGTGGAGACCGGCGTGTTCGACGACGTGGTCACCTCCGCGATCGTCGACTGGGCGGGCGAGCAGCAGCAGAACGGCGTTTCGAACGAGATCGACGTCATGGCCACGCACGGCGTGCTGCCCGTGTTCATCAGCTGCAAGACCTGCGACGTGCGCACGGAGGCGCTCAACGAGCTGGCCGTGCTGCGCGACCGCTTCGGCGGGCTCACCGCGCGCGCGGCGATCGTCACGGCGGAGTCCGGCGGCGCGGCCATGCGCAAGCGCGCCAGCGAGCTGGACATCGACGTGATCGACCTGCACGATATACAGGACGGCGCGCTCAAAGAGCGCCTTGCGTCGCTTGCGTGGGCGCGCGACGCAAGGTAAAAAGGGGCTTCGCAACAAAATTTTGCGCGCGAGCAACACTTTGTTGCGTGCTTTTTGGCGAAGATCTGATAGAATGATATGAAATCTGAAGCCTGATCGGAGGGATCGTCGTATGAAAAGACTGCCGACGTTCGTGAGAACATGCCTTTGCCTTGCCTTACTGACGTTTGCGCTGTTGGCCTGCGCGGCGCTGATGCCTTCCTTATTGGAAGCCCGTGCCGACACCGTGGTGACGGAAGGACTCACCAGCGGGGATTGGGAATACAGAAAGATGAGGAGGGACGACGGGTCGACCTATCTTGAGATCACGGGATATACCGGCATCGGCGGCGACGTCACAACTCTCACGTCGGTCTCCAATGTATACGTCGAAAGCATAGGCGACGGCGCCCTTGCCGATAATCAGAGTATCACCTCCGTGACCTTTGGCACGAGCGTGAAGCGCATAGGACAGCGGGCCTTTGCGAACTGCCGCAGCCTGCACGCGGTCACCTTTTACCAGTACAAGGGCAGCAAGGGATACAATCTTCATGATCTTGAAGAGATCGACGAAAGCGCCTTTTTGAACTGTACAGCGCTTTCCTCCATATCCTTTCCCATAAAGCTTCGAACCATAGGCGCAAACGCCTTCAAGGGATGCACTTCTCTGGCCGCTGTTACGTTCCCCGTAAGCGCTGTCAACACGAGCGGTGAAACCAAGTATACTGTGCTTTCCTCGATCGGCGACAGCGCATTCGAGGGGTGTGCCATGGCCGGGGCGCTCTCCATACCTGCCGCAGTGGAGACTGTGGGAAGCAGGGCCTTTGCAAACTGCGCGTCGTTGACCTCGGTAAGCTTTCCGAGCTACACAATGACCACGACCACCTCGTCGAGCACCACGACACAGCACATATCGTCGCATATAACGGTGATCGGCGCAGAGGCTTTCTCGGGATGTGCGTCGCTGCGTTCCGCCGTGATCCCGGCCACTGTGACCGACTTGGGCGACGGCGCGTTTATGGGCTGCACATCCCTGGCAGATGTGAGCATCAACTGCGCATCCGTTTCGGCAAACTGTTTTGCGAACACGGGA
>SVGK01000323.1 GCA_015056395.1 Clostridiales bacterium | reverse complement strand
ACCTCATCCTTACCAAGGATGCGCTCTACCGACTGAGCTACATCAGCGCGTTTCGCTCAACGCAAGATTTATTATACGACAAACCTTGACCGAATGCAAGGGGTTTTCAAAAATTAACGAACTGCATGTGCAGATGAGACTGCCCCATTGCTCGAGAAAGATAAGAAACTGGAAGACAGGACCGCCTGCGAGTACGCGCTTCGGATACTGACGAAGATCCCGGCCCTGCACGTTCGGACCGTCGCCGTACAATGGCGGGTGACGCACGGCGCGCTGTCGACTATGTGTACATGCTGAAGAAGACCGAGAGGGGAGCTGATATCATGTGCGATAAGGCGAAGCTGATATTTGACGGGGGTATCGCCGTGGGCAAAGCGGATGCTGTGATCAGTATCATGCGGAGCACAGGATGGGACCTGGCGAAGGCGATGGAGATCGCGGGCGTCAAGGAAGACGATCGTCCCGAGATGGAAGCCCTCGTCCGTGAACGCATGGCCAGGACGGCGTGAGCACGAGATCGATATCCGTCCCAGGATCAGTGGTGGAGCGTTCCGGCGGGACATCTCGGAGTCCCGTCAAGTCAAAGTCTTATAACGGTTGCAGCGATGCAGCCGTTCTTTTATACTTTCAAGCCTCTGATCGAAAGGCCAAGGCAAAACCACTGGACTTCCACGTCCCATACTGATATAATAATGGCAATGACGCAAACGGACGACCCCTTCCCCTATGACCCAACGCCGTCAACTTCGAACAATGGCATAACCGATCAGAGAACATGTCATACCGGGAAAATGGCGGCTGATAGCCGCCGCTACGTATCATCCGATCTGCAAATGCGATTGCAAAGACAACGTGGGCTCGCCTTGAGTTGACAGCGTTGCCCTATGGTCTCGAACTCGCAGGCCATTGATTCCGAATTCCGAATTCCCGATTCCGAATTAAAAGAAAGGACGTGACCCCATGACACGCTGGAGCCGCATCACCTACCACCCCAATCTCCCGCTTGGCGCGGACGGGCAGCGCCTGACCGCATCGCAGGAACACATCGACCTGAGCCGCAGGGCCGCGCTCGAAGGCATGGTGCTTTTGAAGAACGAAGGCCGCGCGCTGCCGCTCGTGCGCGGCGCGAAGGTCGCGCTGTTCGGCAAGGGCACATTCGACTACGTCAAGGGCGGCGGCGGCTCGGGCGACGTCACGGTGCCCTACATCCGCACGCTGCACGCAGGCCTCAAGCAGTACCCCGCGCTTGTGACCACGTTCGAGGGGACGGACCGCTACTACGAGGACTACGTATCGCGCGAATACGCCGCGGGCAAACAGCCCGGCCTGATCTGCGAGCCTGAACTTCCGGACGCGCTGGTGCGCGACGCGCGCGCGTTCACGGACACCGCCGTCGTCACGATCAGCCGCTTCTCCGGCGAAGGCTGGGACCGCAAGTGCGCCTTCGACGCCATCGAAAAGCACAAGGGCATTGAGTTCCGCACGATGAGCCAGGTGGACGAGGTGTTCCCCAAGGGCGACTTCACGCTCACGGACCCGGAGCGCGCCATGGTGGACGCCGTGAAGGCGGCGTTCCCAAGGGTGATCGTCGTGCTGAACGTGGGCAGCGTGTTCGACACGTCATTCTTCCGCGACGACCCGGCCATACATGCGGCGCTGCTTGCGTGGCAGGGCGGCATAGAGGGCGGCCTTGCTGCGGCGGAGCTGCTGCTGGGGCTCGCGAACCCCTCCGGGCGCCTCTCCGACACCTTTGCCAGGACGCTCGAGGACTATCCCTCCTCCGCCACGTTCTACGCCTCGGACGATTACGTAGACTACGTCGAGGACATCTACGTGGGCTACCGCTACTTCGAGACCATACCCGGCGCGGCGGACAAGGTCAGCTATCCGTTCGGCTACGGCCTGAGCTACACGCGCTTCGACTGGACGAAGCCGGCGGCGCGTTTCGAGGAGGACTGCATCGTGCTATCGACCACCGTCACGAACGTGGGCGACGTGGCCGGCCGCGACGTGGTGCAGGCGTATTATTCCGCGCCGCAGGGCAAGCTGGGCCGTCCCGCGAAGGCGCTCGCGGGCTACCGCAAGACGCGGCTCCTGCAGCCGGGCGAATCGCAGTATGTCGAGATACGCTTTGCCCCCGAGGACATGGCGGCGTACGACGACCTGGGCAAGGTCTGGGCGAGCGCGTGGCTGCTCGAGGAGGGCGACTACCGCTTCTGGCTGGGCAAGAACGTGCGCGACGCCGTGTGCTGCGACGAGGTCTACACGCTGGCGGGCACGCGCGTGGTCAGGCCGCTCACGAAGCGCATGGCGCCCACCCAACTGAAGGAGCGCATGCTCTCGGACGGCACGTTCGAAGCGCTGCCGCAGGGTACGCCCAACGACCCCAACGCCAACGGCCTCAAGCCCCTGACGCCCGCGGACATCGAATACCCGGACCCCGCCGTGCGCGCACAGCCCCGCAGGCAGCGCCGCATAGGCAAGGGCATACAGCTGATCGACGTGGCCGAGGGGCGCGCAACGCTCAGCGAGCTGATCGCGGAGATGCCCGACGAGGACCTCGCATGGCTCATGGGCGGACAGCCCAACGCGGGCGTGGCCAACACCTACGGCTACGGCAACGTGCCCGAGCACGGCGTGCCGAACGCCATGAGCGCGGACGGCCCCGCCGGCGTGCGCATACTGCCGCAGGTGGGCGTGAAGACCACCGCCTTCCCGTGCGCGACGCTGCTGGCCTGCACGTGGGACCCCGCCGTGACGGAGGCCGTGGGCCGCGCCGCGGGCGAGGAGCTCAAGGAGAACAACCTGGCGGTGTGGCTGGCCCCGGCGATCAACATACACAGGAACCCGCTGTGCGGGCGCAACTTCGAATACTACTCCGAGGACCCGCT
>SVGK01000052.1 GCA_015056395.1 Clostridiales bacterium | reverse complement strand
AACATACAGGACTTCCTGGACATGTGCGGCCTGCCCGTCGTCTGCACGCCCTACTTCCCGGAGGACGCGAAGCAGATACTGCTCACGCGCTCATCCGCGTGCGACCCCGACATCGTGGACAAGCTGGAAGCGTGGATCGCGCGGACCGGCGGCGACGCCATCGTGACCTCGGGCTTCGTGCAGGCGACCAAGGACAGGGGCATCCAGCGCCTGACCTCCGTGCGTCCGAGCGGGCGCACCGTCACCGCGCGGCGCTATCGCGTGGAGGACGTGAAGGGGCGCTGCACCTACCCCTGGGGCGGGCGGCCCATCGTGCTTCCCGTGATGGGATTCCGCAACAACGCCACCTGGGCCGTGGTCAAGGCTCTGCACGACGAGGAGAGCTATGGCATACTGCTGCGCGACGACTATATGGACGGACACCTCTGGACGCTTACCGTGCCGGACGCCTTCCCGGACGTCTACCGCCTGCCCGCCGGCGTGCTCAGCCGCATACGCCAGGCCGTCCCAGTGAACGGCATATGGCTGGACGGTCCCGCGCGCGTGAGCCTGTTCGTGTATGACAACGACAGCTTCGTATTGTACCCCTACGTGATGGAGGGCGTGCAGCGCGATGTCGTGCGCGTGCACGTGCAGGGCGCGAAGGCGCTGCGCACGTCCGCATCCGACGGGGAGATCGAACCGCTGTATGTCCGCGACGGCGAAGCCGTGTTCGAGCTGGAGGCCATGCCGGGGCGGTATGTGCTGTATGAGATCGTGCGCTGACGGATAAGCGCCGTTCTCGGATATGGATATATGCGGAAGGCCGCCTTCGAAAACGAGAGCGGCCTTCTGTCGTCCATCCGACCGGTCGGGCGATATATCGATGAAAAAAACCGGTACGGATCTGCCGCAGCGTCCACTTTCCCTTCAGGCGTTACGGCTTCGGTTTGCGAAAAACGGCCTTGTCTATAGGCTCTGATCGGGTGTATAATAAGGGCAGGCATTCCATACCGACAGGAGGTGTCCTTGGATGATGTATCCCTATCTCACGCTGAGAGACGATACGGAGATCACACATTCGGAAATGAGGCAGGATGGAAGGGTAAAGGTCTACATCGAGACGCCCGACGAGAGGGACGGTTTTCATCACGCAGTCTGCTGGCTGCCGGGATATGAATGGGAAGACATACAAGGCTATTCCGCATCTGAGATGGCCTATTTCCGACAGCTGATCCGAAACAATGCGCACGCGATACTCGAGTTTTCACGGGACGGGGGTATCCTGTATGCCGCAGATATTTAGGATCGGACCTTATATCGTGTACTTCTGGTCAAATGAGAGCGATCCTTTGGAACCGGTGCATGTACATATCGCAGAAGGGCGCGCTTCGGCAAATGCCACAAAGGTTTGGATCACCAGCACGGGGAAAGCGCTGCTATGCCATAATGACTCTCAGATCCCCGACAGGTTATTGAGACGACTGCTCCGTGTCATCGAGGGGAACAGCGGCGAGATCGTCGAGCTCTGGCTTGAGCATTTCGGAGAGCTGAGATACTTCTGCTGAGAGTCTCCCGGCCGCACCGTTCCGCATCATCGCCCCGGCCCTTCTCCTCTCCTCACTCCAGCTCTACGCTCCCCTCCCACAGGAACTCTTCCGGGTACATAAGCTTCTCTCCGTCCCAATACATCTCGAAGCGATCCAGCACGGTCCTGCGCAGGAGCACGTCTTCGATCTCGTATTCGATGTAGTAGGTGCCATTTTTGAGCGGCTTCTCCACGACCTCCAGCGCGCGGTACAGCGTCATCGTCTGGCTGGCCTCATAGGCCGTGGCCCTGTCCTCGTCTTCGCTGTCGATCGGGTAGAGCAGCCTGAAATCCTGCCCCGCCACCTTGGACAGCTCCATCACGTTGCGGCTGGGCATCACGCTGTCGTCGTCGAAGCCCTCCCATAGGCCGTAGATCACATATTCGCTGCCGTAGCCCTCCGCCGTGTTCTCCTCATCCAGGAAGCGGTTGTATTTGCGCCCGCAGCGCAGGTTCCACCTTTCCGTGCCCAGGGAGATGGGTATGTTGTAGAGGCATTCCGTCCTGCCTGTGCTCACCGTCTGTATGCAGCAGGTCATGCCCTCCACGCTGAGCCAGCTCCACGGCTCTATGGCGCTCCAGAGCAGGCCGTCCTCCGTGACGGCCGCGCGGCACACGTTCCAGCCCAGGCTGATCACCTCGCCGGTATTCTCGTTCAGGTGGTAGAGCGAATAGTACATGTTGTTGATCGAGCCCGCGTTCTCATTGTCGACGAAATAGCCGGGCACGCCCGTGACGCCGTATCGTTTCTCAAGCGTCGTGTGGAACAGCTCGAATATGTCCACGTCCGGCAGCTGTTTGGCCTGCTCATAGACCCAGTCGGGCGCCGTCCACGGGGATATCGCGTCGAGTATGGCGAGATAGGTGGGGCTCATGCTGTTGTAGCCGTAGACGTCCATCTCATTCTCAGTGAAGCTTGTCGCCTGGCAGAAGGACAGCCCGTGCGCAGCGCTCCTGCCGGGGCCGCGTACATTGTAGACGACGCAGTCCTGCAGCGCGGAGAGCATGTCTGTGCGCAGCGCGGGATCCATCACAGTGGCGATCGACGGATCGTAGAATATGTCCGCGAGATCGCGCATATATTCGCTTCCCGTGCCGTATTTTTCCGCCGTATTGATGGACTGCATGTATATCTGCAAAAGCTTCGGATAGCGCATGTACGCCTCCGCCAGCTCTTTGAAGAAACGCTCGCACACTTCGGCGAGATGTTCGACCTTCGACAGGTCGATCAGCGACCATGTCAGTATCGACTTTGCCTGTTCGTCGTCCAGGTTGCCGTACTTGATCTGCGTCATGTCGCATATGCAGCGGCCGAGGCTCCGCCCGTCGCATCCGGGGTCGTTCAAAAGCTCCTGGAGCCACCCCTCGACATTTGTGCCGCGTCCGGGCACGACCTCCTCCGAGGCGATCATCCACGCGGCATGGTCCCTGAGCTGGTACGCCGTCTCGACGTTGGCCATCATGCACGCGTCGAACAGCACGGCCTCGAATCGCACGCCGCCAAGGGTCAGCGCGTTCTCGAGCTGGCTTAAGAGCATCACGTCGCCGTCGAACAGCTCGTCCACGAAAAGCCCCGTCTTGCTGCCGCCGCCGTGGTCCCAGAGCACCAGCGCATACTTGTTCGCCGGATAGCGCGCCGCGCTCCAGCTTATGAAGCCGCCGAGCGTCTCCGGATCGGCCATGCTGGCAAGGGGCAGCGTTTCCTCGAGCGAAAAGCCGCTCCCGCCGTCCTCTGCCCTCGGCTCGGGCGAATAGCGCCAGCGCTGCAGCGATCCCGCGTCGATGTCCATGCCCAGCGCCTGCGCGTGCCACTCCTCGCAGCCGCCCGTCTCGATCAGCACGTTGACCTTCTTCTGCGTGCGCTCCTCCACCGGGCCGAATACGCTCGAGTAGCCGTTCTTGATGAAGCCGGCCAGGTCGAACGGATAGATGCACTCGGAGATCTCCTCCAAATTGCCCGTGGCGTAGGAATGCCTGGATTCCAGATCCGAGCCGCAGAAGTAGAAAAGCACCGTCCATTCCGCTTTCTCGTCCTGTTCGGCCAGGCCGATGCACGTCGGCATCAGCGCGAACGACAGCGCCGCCAACAGCGCGATGATACATTTTTTGATCATTTCTTTTTCCCTGTGAAGGCAGATGTATAGATATTCGGTCAATGTATATTATAAACCTATTTTCGCCGACCGTCAATCGTTGGGCTGAACATAAAAAAACCATGCGAAGCATCCGCAGGGCGCTTCGCATGGAAGGGATCGAAACGGGTTTACCTGACCATGAAGCTCACGATCTCATAGGGCTTCACTTCGAACGTGACCTTGTTGCCGTCGACGCACGCCGCGCCCATGTCATCCTCCATCAAAGAGATCAGGCGCAC
Source organism: Clostridiales bacterium (assembly GCA_015056395.1). GTDB lineage: Bacteria > Bacillota > Clostridia > Christensenellales > Aristaeellaceae > Faecivicinus. The sequence goes on along the minus strand of SVGK01000052.1, from coordinate 9,056 downwards.
GCTTTCGGGCGTCTCGCCCAGCGTCAGCGTGACGGCGCTGCGCTTTCCGAAGCACTCGTACAGGCGTATCACCGTGCCCTCTTCCTTCAGGGCATGCTTCACGGACTCGATCATCACGTTCTCGCAGTCGACCTGCGCGAAAGGCCTGAGCGCGTCCGCGCCGGCGTCCGCGTTGGGCAGGGCCGTTACCGGTATGTTCAGCCTGTACGCCTTCTCCGGTATGTTCGCCTCGCGCCAGCCGCCGTCGTGCGGCACGATGGAGTAGGTGAAATAGTGCATCTCCTGGTCCGCCGTGGGGTTCGGCGCGGTGGAGGACTTGAGCATGGTCAGCGCGATGCTGTTCTCGTCCACGCTGTGGCCGTACTTGCAGTCGTTCATCAGGCTGAAGCCGAAGCCGCCTTCGGATACGTCCGCCCACTTGTGCGCGCAGACCTCGAAGCGCGCCACGTCCCAGCTGGTGTTCTTGTGCGTGGCGCGGCGCACGTTGCCGTACTGTATGTCGAACGTCGCGTCGTTGTAGAAAACGTCCACGGGGAAATGCGCCTTGAGCAGGTAGTGCTGCTCCTTCCAGTCGACCTTCGTCTCGAAGTCTATCCTGTCGAGATCGCGGTAGAATACCACGTCCTGCCATATGGTCGAATTGTTGAACTTATACGTGTTGCGCACGCGCGTCAGCACCGGGCCCTCGGACACGATCTCGCTTGAGACGAGCTCGTCCACTTGCCAGCTGCGCTCGTCATAGTAGATGTTGATGTCCCACGCGTCGTAGTTGTGGGGGCGGTTCTCGTAGCAGACGATGCTGTTGAGCGCCTTGCCCTCCTTGGCAAGCTCGCGGCCCGTGCGCTTGTCGACCAGCGATGTCATGCGCATGGCTTCGTCGAAGCTGCCCCTGAAGAACGGCGTGTCGAAGCCGCCGCGGTCGACCGCCATGGTCTCGCCGCAGGCCTCGCCGCGCACGAACCACATGGGCGTGGCCGCCATGGGCGCAAGGCCCCTGACGTACGCGCACGCGCCCTTCGCGTCGTGCTGCACCGGATATGTGCTGCCCGCCGCGTCCCTGAGCGCCGTGACGTCCGCGTCCGCCTCGAACCACACCACGTCGTCGCGCGCGTCGGACAGCGAGTTGTACAGGAGCAGGTCGCCCGCAAGGCCCGCGCCCAGCGCCGCGAACGCCTCGTCCTTCAACGCCTTCAGCTCGGCAAAGAGCTGCTCGTAGATCTCCTTGGAATCCTCATACACCTTGTGTATGGAGCTGCCGGGCAGTATGTCGTGGAACTGCAGCGTGAGCATGCGCCGCCAGATGGAGCGCATCTGGTCGTTCGGGTAGGCCAGGCCGCATCGCCTGCATGCGTATTCGCGCCAGAGCTCGACCTCGCGCAGCTCGATCTCGATCTTGCGGTTGGCGCGCTTATTGCGCGCCATGGCCGTGTAGGTGCCGCGGTGGTACTCGAGGTAAAGCTCGCCGGACCACTTGGGCAGGCGCTTGTTCCCTGCGACGCGCTTTTCGAGCTTTTCGAAGAAGTCGCGCACGAACTCCTGCCTGACCGCCGGTATGCCGGCCACGGGGCTCTGCATGCGCCGCGCGTTCTCGATCATCCAGTCCGTCGATCCGCCGCCGCCGTCGCCGTAGCCATAGCTCATCAGGAAGTGGTTGTCCACGCCCTTCTGCTGGAAGCGCTCCCACGCGCCCTTGACCTGCGTGGGCGTGATGTGGGCGTTGTACGTGGTGAAATAGGCCAGGTCCTCGTGGCTTTCATAGGTGCCGGAGCCCGAATAGTCGCGCGAGGGCGTGAAGTGCGTCAGCACCTCGCTGCCGTCGATGCCCTTCCACATGAACGTGTCATAGGGCGAAAGGTTGAACTCGCTCCACGAGAGCTTGCTGGTCATGAAATAATCTATGCCGCTCTTTTTGAGTATCTGCGGGAGCGCCGCCGAATAGCCGAACACATCCGGCAGCCACAGTATGCGAGAACGCTTGCCGAACTCGGTCTCGAAGAACTCGTTGCCGTACAGGAACTGCCTGACCAGCGCCTCGCCGCCGGACAGGTTGCAGTCCGCCTCGACCCACATGCCGCCCTCGGGCTCCCAGCGCCCGTCCGCGACGGCCTTGCGTATGCGCTCGAACAGCTCCGGCTGGTCCTCCTTGACGAACTGGTACAGCTGCGGCTGGCTGGACATGAACTTGAACTCGGGATACTGCTCCATCAGCTTGAGCATGGTCGCGAACGAGCGCACGGCCTTGTGGCGCGTCTGATAGAGGTCCCAGAGCCAAGCCACGTCGATGTGCGTGTGGCCTATGATGTCCGCATAGGCCTCGGGCTCGATCTTAGCGATCTCATCGTAGTAATGCTCCTTCAAATAGGCGCGCGCCTCGGCGACGGACGCGTGGAACTCGGGCGAATAGGGGTTGCGCAGGTCCAGCCTGTTGAGCGCCTCGGACAGCGCATAGACCGTCGTCTCGTGGTCGCGGCAGTCCGTGCGCTCCAGCAGTATCGCCTGATAGGGCACGTCCAGGTCGTAGACCAGCTGCACGACGTCCTCGCACACGTCGCACAGGTCGACGAACAGGTGCGGCGCCAGCGGGCTCACCTGCCTGTAGCCGTTCGGCGTGGCGTTGGCGTAGCCCTGCATCAGTATCTCGTACTTCGTGCCGGGCACGTTTTTCTCCGCCAGCGTGAGCGTATGGTGGCGCGTGTCGAACGCCTGTTCGATGCGGCCGTTGACCCACACGACGAACTGCGGGTTGATGGCCTCCCAGCTCCCCTCGCGCCCGGTGGTGACCTTCAGCACGAGCTTGCCCGTGTAGTCGTCCGGCGCCGTCACCGTGAACGCAAAGTCCATCCACTCGTGCTCCGGGTCCTCGCCCCAGGCCGCGCCGTTCGTAAACGGCACGAACGCCCTGGAGTCGCGCGGCGCGATGCCGATCCCCTCGACGGGGCGTGAGACGCGCGTCTCGAATCCGCGCAGCGTCTCGATCATGCGGCGCGTGCGCTCAGTCAGTTGGTGCATGATGGGCATAGATCAAACCTCCTATATGGATTTGCAGTTTCACTGATACCGCAGGGGACGCGCTGTGCAGCGCCGGTGAGCGCGGACGCACTACGGACCGGCCCTGTGGATCGTTCGTCGATCGAAACGCACGTCATGTGCGATATGACCGGGCGGACGCCATGAACGGTATAGTGTATTGACATCCTTTACAAATTGTGCAAGCACATGGCTTACATTTCATTATCGGGTCGAAAGAACAGTCTGGAACGAATAGTAGTATGACCAACATAGTACCTCGACCGACCGCCATCCTTGACGAACCTCCTACGGTCTGCTGTCGCAAGGATCGGCGACGGGCGATGGGGTGATCGGAACACTTCCATTCCCCGTCGCCGACGGAATCGTAGCAGGCCGTAGAAGATCGAGGGAGAGCCAAAGGCTCGACTATCGGCGCGGCCATTTGGCTGGCCCGCCGCGTACCCACGGCACCGCGCAGCCGGGTCGAAGGCGAAGACAGTCAAGGACGCCTACTGCGCCGCGCCTGTGGCGCGGTGGCTGGGATGGTGCGTGATTTGATGGTAGAGGGGTCACGTGGCTCGGGGCTCAAAGGTGATCGGTCGGGGTCACGGGGGGCACGGGGCTACGGAGGTTACGGAGATTCGATGATACTGGAGCTGGTTCGAAGCTTCGTAAAGTGTAAATCGTGTTATAGCACGATTTGTAAACCGTGTTGCTTTATACAATGAACGACATCCCTACGGAGACGATATTCGATCCGTTCCTGATCTGTGCATATCGTGAAGAGCGACGACCGGGCAGACACCATGAATGGCGTCCCTGCGCAGTGTTGGTGCGAGTGTTCGAATGCAGGTCATGCAGTCGCGCCGCGGGCATCCCCGAGGGGCGTGGGGGCAAAGCCCCCACACCATCGATTCCGAATTCCGAATTCCGAATTATCATCCGCCCCCACACAAATAATTCTGAATTCTTAATTCTGAATTGCCTTCAGCCCCCACACCATCAATCCCGAATTCCGAATCCCGAACTCCGAATTCCCCTAATACCTTGCCCATGCGCTGGGCGCCAGCAGCATGAGCATCGGGAAGATCTCCAGTCGCCCGATCAGCATGCACAGTGCCAGCACGAACGTGCTGAAGTCGGAATAGCCGGCAAAGTTGCCCGTGGGGCCTACGACCCCCAGGCCGGGACCTATGTTGGAAAGCGCCGATATGACCGCGGTCACATTGGTCTCGAACGAAAAGCCGTCGAACGAGATCACCAGCGTCGCGATCACCAGTATCGCAAAGTACGCGAAGAAAAACCCGAACACGCCCGTCAGCGTGTTCTCGTCCACCACGCGGCCGTCCAGCTTGACGATGTTGACCGACTTGGGGTGCACGGTCTTTCGTATCTCGCGCACCATGCTCTTACACAGGAGCTGCACGCGTATCCACTTGATGCCGCCGCCCGTGGAACCTGCGGATGCGCCGCAGAGCATCAGCGCCACCATGATCGTACGGCAGAGCTGCGGCCACTTGTCGAAATCACACGTGGCGTAGCCCGTGGTCGACATCACCGTGTTGACCTGGAAGAAGCTGAGCCTCAGCGAATCCGGCAGCGAATAGCCCATCTCCTGCACGAGCTTCAACGCGATCACGATCGAGGAGATGAACATGGCCAGGAAGTATACCTTCAGCTCGCTGTTCGCCTTGATGCCCTTCCAGTTGCGCGTGATCACGTAGTAATAGATCGAGAAGTTCACGCCGAAGGCGAACATGAAGAACGTGATCACGTTCTCCGCCGCGGGGTTGTTGAACGCGGCGACGCTCGCGCCGTAGTTCGAGAATCCGCCCGTGCCGGCCGTGCCGAAGCAGTGTATCAGCGAGTCGAACACGCCCACGCCCGTGAGCCGCAGGCAGAAGTACATGACCACCGTGAGCGCCACGTAAAGCAGATAGAGTATCTTTGCGGACTGCCCAAGCCTCGGCACGAGCTTGTCCGTAGACGGGCCGGGGGATTCCGCGCGCATCAGGTATATCGAGCGGCTGCCCATCTTGGGGATCAGCGCAAGCGAAAGCACCAGCACGCCCATGCCGCCCACGAAGTGCGTGAAGCTGCGCCAGAACAAAAGCCCGTTGGGCAGCGCCTCGACGTCGGTCAGTATGCTCGCGCCGGTGGTCGTGAAGCCGGACGCCGTCTCAAAGAACGCGTCGATCAGGTTCGGTATGCTGCGGTGCAGAAAGAACGGCAGTGCGCCAAAGAAGGACAGCGCGATCCAGCTGAGCGCCACCACGGCGAAGCCTTCGCGCGCGCGCAGGTTGTCGTTGCGCGGCTTGAGCCGCGTCAGCAGGCCGCCGACCAGTCCTGTGATCAGCATGGTCTGAAGGAAGGCCAACCACTCGCTGCCGTGGTAGATCAACGCCACGATCAGCGAAAGCAGCATGAGCGCCGCTTCCACCAGCAGCACATATCCGACCAGTCGAAAAGTCAATCGTATCTTCATCGCAGATCACTTCTTTTCAAGGCCGCTGAACGCGTCTTCCAGCTTTATGACCGTACCGGCCTTCGCGGTCAGTATCACCGTGTCGCCCGCCTCGATGTGGTCGTCGCCGAACGGTATGATGTTCCTCTGGTTCCTGACGAGCACCGAGACCAGAATGCCCGGCTTTATGCCCAGCTTGTTGAGCGGTATGTCCAGATACCCCGCGCCCTCGAGCGCACGGAACTCATATGCCTCGACATTGCCGCCCAGCATGCCGTAGACCTTTTCGACCACGGAGTTACGGCTATCGTTGAGCGCGCGCACGGAGCGCAGTATCGCGTTGGCCGTGGTGAGCTTGGGGCTCACGACGGATTCTATGCCGAGGCCCTCCATCACATCCGTGGTGTTCAGCCTGTCCACCTTCACGATGACCTTCTTCGCGCCCTTGCGCGCGCCATACAGGCCCGCGATGATGTTCTCCTCGTCGCGGTTGGTCAGGCAGATCAGCGCGCCGCACTCGCCGACATCCTCGCTGTCGAGCACCTCCTGATCCGTGCCGTCCGCGTTGATGATCATGACGTCGTCCAATATGTCGCTCAGGCGTTCGCATGTCTGCTTCTTGATCTCGATCAGCCTGAGCCGAACGCCCATGCCGGCGATGCCGCGCGCGAGATAATAGGCGATGTGGCTGCCGCCGATCATCAGCGCGGAACGCAGGCGCTGCGTGTCCTTGCCGATGTTCTTGAAGAACTTCGTGATGGATTCGCGGTCGCCCGTGGCGTAGAGCCTGTCTCCGCCCTGTATGGCAAAGCCGCCGTCTGGTATGAAGGCCTCGCCGCTGCGCATGACGGCATTGAACTGTATGCGCGGATAGCGGCCATGCAGCTTTGAAAGCGGTATGCCCACGATGGGGTCGTTCTTTTCTACCTTGAACTCGACCATCTCGACGCGCCCGTGCGCGAACGATTCGATGTTGATCGCGAAAGGGAAGCGCAGCAGGCGCGAGATCTCCTGTGCCGTGGCGCGCTCCGGGTTGATGACCTGGTCGATGTCGAGCTTGTCCTGCAGAACTGTCAGGCTGTCGGTGTATTCGGGGTCGCGGATGCGCGCGATGGAATACTTTGCGCCCAGCTGCTTGGCGGCCAGGCAGCAGACCATGTTGAGCTCGTCGTTGCCGGTGACGGCGATGATGACGTCGCATTCGTCCACATTGGACTCAAGCAGCGTGCGCGCGTTGGCGCCGTTGCCGCGCACGCACAGCACGTCGAGCGTCTCGCTCGCGCGCGCGATCTTTGCGGGTTCCTTGTCGATGACGGTGATGTCGTGGCCGTCCTTGCTCAAAAACTGCGCAAGCGTATAGCCGACCTTGCCGCTGCCGACGATGATGATGTTCAAAAAACTTCGCCTCCATTTGAAAGAAGCCTTTCACGTTTGGATCTTTACTATATGTCCTTGGCGGCCCTGAGCACCTTGAGCGCCGTGGCCGCCTCCGTGGGCGTGCACTCGCCCTCCGCGAAGGCCGTGACGCCGCCGGAATACCCGATGCGCGCGAGCTGCCTGAACAGCCGCGCATAGTCCTCGCCATCGCCCGGATAGGGAAGCGAACGCTTGAGCGCGCACCCCGTGGCGACGTGCATGAGAGAAGCGCCGCACTGGTCGATCGCCTGCAGCGACTCGGACTGATAGGCCATCTGTACGGTGTCGGCGAACACGCCGACCTGGCTCAGCTGCAAAAGCGACGCCATCAAAGCCGCCTCGGAGACCGTGTTGATCAGGTTGCACTTGGCGAAGCGTATGTTCTGTATGGCGACCTTGAGCCCGTGCTCCTTGGCGTGCCCCTGCACGATGCGCAGGAAGTTGCCCGTCTGCCGCCGCGCCAGGTCGAAGTCGGTGCCCACAGGCACGCTGCGCGCCGCAGCCGCATCGAACGCGATCACCTCTGCGCCGAGCGCCCGCGCGCGCGCAAAGGCGTGCTTCAGATAGGCGTGCTGCTCCGCCGCCCGCACGTTCCGGCCGTTCACCCGCATGCCGTCAGGCAGCATGTCGTACATCGCATAGACGCAAAAGCCCGCGTGCCGGGCATAGTCCGTGAGCTCGGCAAACTCGCCGTCCGTGAGCGCGTCCACGCTGTTGAGCGGCAGCTCGAGGTAGTCATAGCCGATCAGCGCCGCCTCCGGGACAAAATCAAAGGGCGTCCGCAATCCTATCGAGATCAAACGCACCACCCCTGTAAGAGAGATATGTATGATAAAAGTATACGCCGAACAGACTGGAATGTCAAATTAGAAATAAGAAAAGCACAAGATCAGTGCAGGGTATCAAATGCTTTACTGACGAAAAACAGGCCCAAGCATAAAAGTCATTTAAATGTAGGGAGAATCGTGCATTTGACGGTAGACAATCCCTAACGGATATGATAGAATACATTCACGTTAATTATCGTCTGTATTCTGATTATAATCCATAGGGATTCATGTCGTTTACACATCGGCATTTGGCGACATGGAGTCATGATGATCATCAAAGCAAAAGGAAGGCATCGTTATGCAGATCAAATCAAAGTATACATGGCTCAAGCATATGGACTTCATGATCGTCGATTTGGTGGCGCTCATTTTGTCTTTTTCGATATCCTATGCCATGAAGTTTGGCAAATGGGATTTCTGGCGTGAAGAGACATGGACAAGATATATCGTGATCATCTCGTTGTTAGACCTGGTGATCAGCTTCATCGTGAGCCCATACAGCGGCATACTCAGGCGCAGTTATTATCAGGAAATCATCGAAGCGCTTCGGCTTGCTGTCTATAATTTCATATTTGCAGCGCTCTTCTTCTACCTTTTCAAGATCGGCGACAGGTATTCACGCGAAGTGACTCTGATACTCTACGTGATCTATTTTGTCTTGTCACTCGTGTTGAAATATCTTTGGAAGCAGCTGTTGCTCAGCGGCAAAGTCGTCATTTACAATACAAAGCATATCCCGCTGTTCATCATCGGCAGCCGGGAAAGCATCAAAAAAACCATCAATAACGTGATGGCTGGAGACTTCCAACTGTATGACATAAAGGGTGTGCACTTTATCGATGACGAGAGTGTCCAAACCAGCATAGCTGTAAATGACGACGGTTCATCATTGCCCGTGGTCGGCAACAACTATATCGACTTCATACTCTCGAATAATGTCGCAGAGGTCCTCATCACCGTCACGCCCGGTATGGTACAGACAAGTGTATATGAGAAATTGACCTCAAACGGCATAGGGCTGAATATCGTCGTCGAGAAGGCGATTGGCTTTCAGCCGGAGGACCAGTATATACAAAACTTCGGCGTATACAAAACTCTGAGCATTGGAAGCTTCTCGTTCACGCCTGGTCAGATGTTTTACCTTCTTCTGAAAAGGGCATTCGATATCGTATGCGGCATCATCGGATTGGTACTCCTGATCCCCATCTCCATCATCGTCAAGCTCACATATGTCTTATCCGGCGATACCGCGCCGATCTTCTACAGACAGACGCGCGTAGGTCAAAACGGTAAAATCATACGGATATGGAAATTCCGTTCGATGGTACCGAACGCAG
>SVGK01000322.1 GCA_015056395.1 Clostridiales bacterium | reverse complement strand
GCGTGCGCAGCGTCAGGAAGCGGCTGCGCACAAGGCGCGCGGTCGTGGTCCAGTGCAGCAGACTGATCATCACGACCAGCAGCGTGGGCGAAGGCTTGAACACTGCGCCCACGACCATCAGAAGCGGCAGCGTGGGTATCGTGAGCACGACGTCCGTGAAGTCCATCAGCAGCGCGTCGATCCACTTTCCGAAGTAGCCGGCCAGCGTGCCGATCAGCGTGCCCAGCGTCATCGAGAGCAGCGCGCTGAAAAGGCCCACCGCCAGCGATATGCGTCCGCCGAACAGCAGGCGCGTCAGAAGATCGCGGCCTATGTCGTCGCATCCCAGCGGGTGCTGCAATGACGGCATGGCACGTATGTTCATCAGGTCGACCCTGTCCGGGGCATAGGGCGTCACGACGCTGCCTATGAACACGAACAGCACAAGGAATATGAGCAGTCCGGCGCCCGTCATGGCCAGGCGGTTCTTCCTGAAGCGCCTCCAGGCCTGCTGCGCTGGCGTGCGCACCAGCGGCGCGCTCGCCACGCGCTCCTCGATCTCCTTGACCCTTTGCCTGCGTGATTTGAACAGAGACATGCAATGGCCCTCCTCAGTATTTGATGCGGGGATCCAGCACCGCATAGAGTATGTCCGCGATAAGGTTGCTGAGGATGACCAGTATGGCATTGATCATCAATATGCCCATCAGAAGCGGGAAGTCCTGCTTGTTCAGGGCGTCGTTGAAGAATGAACCCATGCCGGGCCACGCGAACACGGTCTCCGTGACGACGGCGCCCGAGAATATCGCGGGTATGTCCAGCATGACCACAGTCACAAGCGGTATCAGCGCGTTGCGCATGGCGTGCAGCGTGTAGATGGTCCGCTCCTTCACGCCCTTTGCGCGCGCGGTACGTATGTAGTCCTGGTTCATGACCTCAACGAAGTTCGAGCGGGCATAGCGCGCCCAGCTCGCGATATAGATAAGGGACAGCACGATCGACGGCATGATCAGGTGCAGCACGACGTCGCCGAAGCTTCCGGCATTCTCGCCGACCAGCGACGTGCGCCCCGCCGTGGGCAGCCACTTGAGCCTGACGGCGAACAGCAGCTGCAGCATCATGCCGAACCAGAAGCTCGGCATCGATATCCCCAGGAATGTCATGGTCGATGTCACGTTGTCGAACGCCTTCCCCTTCTTGATGGCTCCCGTGATGCCCAGGGGGACTGCGATCAGCAGCGCGATCAGAAACGCCGTGCCGGAAAGCTGCAGCGTAGGCCCGAGCTTTTCAAGTATCAGCTCGAGCACGGGGCGGCGCGACATGAAGCTGCGCCCCCAGTCTCCGGTGACGATGCCCTTCAGCCAGTTCAGATACTGTATGTAGACCGGCTGGTCCAGGCCGTAGGATCTCTTGATGGCCTCGATGGCCTCGGGCGTGGCGCTGGGGTTCTCAAGGTACATGTCCAGCGGGTCGCCCGGCATTGCCTGCAGCAGGCCATAGATGATGATCGACACCATGAACAGCATCGGTATGGCCTTCAGGACTCTTCTAACGATATACTTAAGCAACTGGAACTCCTCCTGGATGAGGCTTGCCCTGACTCGTAACACACTATACGTCAAGAGCAGGTACGATCAATGCCTGGCTCGCCCAGTATCGATCGCACCCGCTCTGCGGCTATATGCCTGTGGCTGTCCGCGCAGCCCGGGGATCCGGCCCGGGCCGCGCGAAGGGCTCTCGCGCGATTATTCGGCGAGCCACCAGCCGGCGGACTGGCAGAAGTTGGTCATGTTGGTCGGGTTGGGCTCGAAGCCGCGCAGCTTGTCGGTCACGACGTCGATCTCGGTGGTGGCGTAGATGACCATCTGGGGCAGCTCGCTGTCGAAGTACTTCAACGCCTCGGCGACCAGCTCCTTGCGCTTCTCGGCATCCAGTTCCTTGTCGATCTGTTCGCTCAGGTCGGTGAACTCCTGGTTGTTCCAGCTGCCGCGGTTCAGCGCGCCGCCGATGGCGTACATCACGCTGCGGCTCGCGCCGGGGCTGGTGATGTAGCCGCCGATGCCGATCTGGTAGTCGCCGTCGTACATCTTGGCGGTGAAGGTGGAGGAAGCGTACTCTTCGAGGTTCAGCTTGATGCCGACCTGGCTCAGGTAGGAGACGACGACCTGCGCGATCAGCGCGTCGTTGCCGCCGCCGGAGCGGGTGATGGCGGTGAACTCGAGGCGGGTGCCGTCCTTCTCGCGCACGCCGTCGGAGCCCATGACCCAGCCGGCTTCGTCCAGCATCTGGTTGGCCCTGTCGGGATCATAGCTCCACTCGGTCTTGAAGCCTTCGACGTGGAACGGGTCGGTGGGCATCCAGGGCTGGTCCCACGCCTGCGGGATGCCGCTGAACAGCTGGTTGACCAGCGCTTCCTTGTCGATGGCGCACACGATGGCGCGGCGGACGTTCACGTCGTCCAGGCCTGGCACCGCGTGGTTGAAGTCCATGTAGCGCCAGGAGTTCAGGCCGTGCACGATGACCTCGTAGCCGGGCAGATCCTTGACCTGGTCGTAGTTGGTGAAGCCGACGCCGTAGGTGAAGTCGATCTCGCCGGACTTCAGCATGTTGATGCGGGTGTTCTCATCGGCGACGAAGCGGATCGTGACGGAATCGAGATAGGGGCCGTTCTCTCCCCAGTAATCGTCGTTGCGGACCAGCTTGATGTACTCGCCGGAGACCCACTCCTGGAACTTGTAGGGGCCGGTGCCTATGGGGCTGTTGTTGTAGCCGTTGTTCGGATCGTTCATGTCCACGCCCTCGATGTACTTCTTGGGCATGATGCCGAAGGTGAACAGCGTCTGGGCGTAGTCGGGGGTGATCTTGTTGTAGTGGCAGATGGCCGTGTAGTCATCCGGCAGCTCGATGGAGTCGATGTCATCCACGC
>SVGK01000321.1 GCA_015056395.1 Clostridiales bacterium | reverse complement strand
CCCGCCAGCGCCGCGACGCCGCCTACGACGCCCAGTATGATCGGCAGTCCCGGTATCGCCGCGGACATGAGCGCTGCCGCCGCCGCGCCGATCTTCAGTGCCGCAGAGAGCGCCATGATCCCGCCGACCGCCGCGCCGATGACGCCTATGACCGTCGTGATCGCCTGGACAACGCCGGGATTCCTTTCGATGAATTCCGCAATGCCCTGCAGCACGGGCGTGATCGCGTCAGCGAGCGACGCCATAGCGCCGGTAAACGCGTCGCCTATGGCGATCTTTACGTTGTTCGCCGCGTTCTGCATCATGGTCAGCCGCGCCTCGGTCGTGCCGTACATGATGCCGGCCTTTTCAGTAAGCGCGGTGTTGCTCTCCCATGCCTCGTTCGCCTGCGCGATCGTGCCTGACAGCAGGTCGCCTGCGGACGCGAGGCCCAGTATCGCCTTCGTCTGGCGCACGTTGGTGATTCCGAGCTCGTCCAGTATGACCACCGCGCTCTTGCCGTTGCGCTCGGTGTCGTTGAGCCCCTGTATGAAGGCGTTCATCGCGCCTACAGCGTCCTGCCCCCACGCCTGCTTGAATTCGCCCGCGGTCATGTTGGCGACCGATGCGAAGTTCTCGAGCCCGTCGCCGGTCTCGACCGCCTTGTACAGTGTGGAGATCAGCGTCGACATGGCCGTGGAGCCCGCCTGCGCCTCGATGCCCAGGGAGCCTACGGCTGCGGAAACGGCGAGTATGTCCGTCTCGCTGAAGCCCGCAAGGCTCGCGGATGCGGCCATGCCCTGCGACATCTGGACGACCTTCGAGGCCGTCGTCGCGGTGGCGTCGCCCAGCTGCGCGATTGTGGAGCCGAGGCGGTCGTACTCTGTCGTGCCGGTGATGTTTGCGAACTGCGCAAGCATCGTCGCCGCGTCGTCCGCGGTCAGGTCGGTGGTCGTGGCAAGCTGCGCCATGACCTGCGTGAACTGCTCTACGTTGTTCTGCGCGATGCCCAGCTGTCCGGCGGTGGTCGCGATACCGGCAAGCTCTGTGGCCGTGATGGGGATCTCTGTGGACAGCTCCTTGAATCGGTCGCCTAGGCCGCTTATGAACGATTCGCCACCGCCGACCGTGCGCTGTACGCCGGCCATCGCCGTTTCATACTCGATTGCCGCGTCCGCGCACTGCTTCATCGCGTCCATGAGCGCCTTGAGCCCTTCGACGATGCCTGCGGCCACCAGCGCCTCGCCCATGGCGGATACGGCGTCCCCCATGCTCGCGCCCATCTCTTCCGCGGACTCGGCGGCCTCCATCTGTTCTTCCTTGAGCCCGTCGATCTCGTTCTTGAGCGCGGCGCTGGCGTCCCCCAGGTTGTTTGTGTCCACGCCCGCTTCGTTGAGCGCGTTGCCCATCGCGTCGAGCTTCTGCGTCTGCTGGTCGAGCGCGGCGCTGGTCTTGTCGATCTGCAGCTGCTTGGCGAGCATCTTGTTCTGCAGGTCGACGCTGGAGCCGCCCGCCTTTTCCTGCGCCTGCCGAAGGTTCTCGTACTGCTGCCTGAGCGTTTCGAGCCTCTGCTTGGTGCGCTCCACGGCCTGCTGCTGCTTCTGGTATGCGGCGATGTCGCCCTGCTTGTGGTTGAGGGCGTCGATCTTGCTCTGCAGCTGCATGATCGCGTTCCCGGCCCCGCTGAACGCCGACTGGAACGATCCGCTCGTCGAGGCGTTCAGCTGGAACATCATCTGATAATCTTTGAATGCAGGCAATTTGGCGCCCTCCTCTCGTCATTTTTTCTCGGATTCCCGGACCACGTCGTTGCTTGAACGGATCCATTCGCGCAGCTCCGTCAGCGGGATGCCGAGCCAGTATGGGACGGGCGTGTTCCAGTTCTTCGCCAGCACGAGCGCCTGCGTCCGGATCCACCCGCCCCCGTCGCCGACTACAGCTCCGAGGCCATTAAAAAATTTCTCGCCCTGGCCCTCAGCCTGTGCCAGTCGCGCATGCTCATAAGCCGCATCGCGTCGTGGCCGATGGGTGCGGTGCACGCGCGCGCGGCCATGCGCACGATGAATTCGCCCGAGAACGCCGGAACGGCGACCTGCTGGCCGGTGCGGTTGATCTCCGCCTCGATCTGCAGGCTGTCGTTGCCGGTCAGGCTCTCGAAGTCGAACTGAAGCTCGTCATACTCCACGCTCTCGTAGGTAAACGGCTTTCTGAACTTGAGCGTGAACAGGTCCTGGGCCTTCTTCGCCTCCGCTTTGGCCTGCTCGATCTCCTCGTCGTCCATCGAGGTCAGGTTCTTCATGTTCTCGTCCATTGTGGTGCTCTCCTTTCGTCATCGGTCGTTACCGGATTACTTGCCGAGCGCCTTGCGCACGTCGGCCATGTAGTCCTTGCCGCCCACGTTGCAGATGTAGTTGAACGGGTCGATCTCCCACAGCTTCTTGTTGTTCTTGAAGCCGGCGTAGTAGTACACGCTGTACTCGCTGGAGGTGTCCGCCGCGGAAGCCGGAGCGATGGAGCCGGGCGAGAAGTTCTTCGGCACGACGGTCATCACGTACTTGTCGGCCAGGATCTGCTTCGCCTGCTTCACGGTGTCCCAGTACTGCTCGGCGACGCGCAGGTCGATCTCGTGCTTGACCGGCTTCATCAGCGTGACCGCCGCGTCCGTGGCGCTGCGGAATTCGAGCGTCAGGCTCATCGCGTCCACCATGCCGGTCAGCACGGCCTCGACGTTGCCGGCGATGCCAGCGCCGGTGATCTGCTGGGTCAGGTAGTTGATGTTCGGGAGGGTGGCGCGGGCGATGCCCATGTAGTTCGTCTTGCCCTCGTAGACTTCAAAATCGATGTATGCCTCAGGCTGCTTTGCCATGTTCTCTCCTCCAATTCTATTACCATTCTCCGATTACAATTGACCACAAGAAAAATACCAGCCGTACTCC
>SVGK01000320.1 GCA_015056395.1 Clostridiales bacterium | reverse complement strand
TGCACTTGAGCGCGGCGACCTGCGTGCCGGCCATGACCTCGTCGATCACGCCCGCGTCGTCCGCGAACAGTATGATCATGGCGCCCTCGCCGCGGTCGAAGCGGTGGCCCACGGTGCCCGTGCCGGAGAGCCAGCCGTCTTCCTCGCGCGCCTCCCAGCCGTCCGCGGCCAGCTTCGCGCTCGCCTCGTCCAGCGTCATGCCGGTGGATATGCCGTAGAGCGTGTAGCTGCCGCCGGTGCGGAACACCATCAGGTCCAGCAGTGTGCCCTCGTCGGTCATCACGCCCAGCACCTCGTTCTCATAGCGGATCAGGTCGCCCTGCATGGGCCACATGTCGCCGATCTTGTTGACGAAGCTCATGAAGTGCGTGCCTATGAAGCCGGACAGCTCCTTGAGCGGCGCGGGCGTGGACTCGGGCGCAGGCGCCTCGGTGGGCGCGGCCTCTTCCGCAGGCGCTTCCGCGTCGGCCGGCGCCTCTTCCGCAGGAGCCTCGGCGTCGGCGGCCTCCGCCGCTTCGGCCGCTTCCTCAGCGGGAGCCTCCTCCGCGGGCGCTTCCGCCTCGACGGTCTCCTCGACGGGCGCTTCCCCGGCGCCTTCCTCCGCGAACGCCGCGATGCTCAGCGCCATCACGAGCGCGAGCAAAAGGGCCATCACCTTTGAATGGTTTTTCATGACGATACCTTCTTTCATGATCGAATGCGCACGACAGTATTGTACCAAATTTTGCGCGCCTCCGCCATGCGAATCGTGACAAAATCAAGAATATCTTAGTACATCATTGTGAAAGACGGCATCATGTCAAGCCGCGAGACCTCCGCCGCGGTGACGGCCGCGGCCTCGCGTATCCATTCGTCGGCCATATCCTCCGTCAGCACGGTCAGCGGGCCGGTCGTCGGGTCGACCAGCTCGTCGCGCTTCTCGGCAAGGAAGCGCTGCGCATCCGGCGGACAGAGTGCGTGCGCGCGCACCTCGTTGGGCAGCGTCTCCGGCAGGAAGGGCCGCCAGCGCGCCGTGAGCGGCGGGTTCAGGTACCAGTAATCCCTGTGCAGCGCCTCCACGAACGCCGGGTCCTTCGCGTTCCAGTCGTTGCGCCTGTGCACGATGCGGCGGTAGTGGCTGTCCTGGAGCAGGTGCAGGTAGTAGCCCAGCGCATAGGGATCGCGGCACAGCCCCTTTCCGTAGATGGCAAGGAAGCCGTCCAGGTCGAAGCCGCGCAGGCCGTCGCGCTCCTCCGTGCGCCAGTGGGACGCCGCGCTGTCCGCAAAGCCGTCCGGCATGACCGCGCCCAACAGTATCAGGTCAAGCCCGGCACGGCCATCGAGCGCCAGCTTCGTGGCGCACAGATGCATGACCGATGACGCCATGCGGAACGCCTCCCTTCAGCAGATGATGCCCCCGCCTATGACCCTGTCTCCCTGATACACGGCCAGCGCCTGCCCGGGGGCGGGCGCGCGCACGGGCTCGTCGCAGACCGCCAGCACGCCGTCGCCTTCGGGCGTGACGGTCGCTTCAGGGTGCTCCCACTTCGTGTGGCGCACGCGCACGCTGCCGCGTATCGGCGCATCCGGCGGGTCGATCAGCCAGCGAAAGTCTCTTGCGCGCACTTCCGTGTGGAAGAGCTCCTCCCAGAGCACGGCGACGAGCCTGTTTCGGGCGGCGTCGATGCCGCCGACGTAGAGCTTGCGCTCATCGTAGAGCCCGGGCAGGCGCTGCCCCACCGTCCAGCGGTGTATGCCCTCGTGCCGGCCTATGACCGCATCGTGGAACACAATGTCGCCGGGCGGCGGCGTCACGCCGCGCGCCCTGAGCCAGCCCACGTAGTCGTTGTCCGGTATGAAGCAGATCTCCATGCTGTCGGGCTTGTGCGCCGCGGGCAGGCCGCGCGCCTCCGCCATGGCGCGCACCTCCGCCTTGGCATACGCGCCCAGCGGCAGCATGAGTCTTTCGACCTGTTCGCGCCTGACGCGGCAGAGCATGTAGCTCTGGTCGTTCTCGGGCCGCCCCTTGTAAAGCGCGCCGTCTTCCGCGCGCGCGTAATGCCCCGTGGCGATCCACCTTGCGTCCAGCCTGTCCGCGCAGTCAGTGAGCGCGGCAAACTTGACGGCGGGATTGCACATGACGCACGGGTTCGGCGTGCGCCCCGCGGCATAGCTTTCGGCAAACGGGCCGCACACGCGTTCCTCCAGCGCGCACGATATGTCCCGTATCTCGAGCGGTATGCCCAGGGCCTGCGCCGCCGCCTCGGCATCGCCGCGCGCGGCGGCGTTCCCTATGTCCAGGAACAGGCCTGTGACCTCATAGCCCTGTTCCATGAGCAGGCGGGCGCTCACGGAGGAATCGACGCCGCCGGACAGGCCCAGCACGACCTTTGACTCGTTCATTGGATCTCTCCCTCTTATATATGACCGCAGGGCCCGGCTGCGCAAAGCCGGGCCCTGCCTTTGTGAACGCATGTTCGACGAGGGGCCATGCCCTCAGGCCGATCAGTAGTTCGCCAGGTTGTACATCTCGATCTGGTCGTTGATCGCGGCCGCCAGCTGGCTGACGCAATCGTCGACATCCTCGATCTCGCCGTGGACGAGCTTCTCGGTGTACTCCTGCACGGACGCGCGCGCGGTGGAGAACACGCTCAGCAGGCCGCCGGCGTACTCGGGCGCGGAGTCATGCAGCTGGTCGATGGCGACCTGGAACTGCGGATACTGCTCGACGTTGGCCTTGAAGGTCTCGGTCTCGTGCGCTTCCACGTTGACCGGGAAGTAGCCGGTCTGGGCATTCCAGAAGGCCTGCTCCTCAGCGGAGACCATGAACTTCACGAACTCCCAGGTCGCGGCCTCGCGCGCCTCGTCGCCCGTCTTGAAGGCCCACAGGGAGCCGCCGCCCACGGACACGCCGCCGACGTCGTCAGCGTTGATGTTCGGGAAGTAGCCGA
>SVGK01000319.1 GCA_015056395.1 Clostridiales bacterium | reverse complement strand
TACGGATCACGTGATTTGTGGATATAGGTAGCTGCGCAAACAGCACGGGATCGCCTTAAGTTGACAGTGTTGCCCCAGAGGGGAAGGCAAGGTCGACATCGTGAGGACATCGCTTTCACTCGTCCGCGCAGTGTTCCGCAACGTATCATCCGAAAACCGAACCCTCCCGCGGCGAATGCCATCCATGGCATTCGCCCCATCCCTCCGACACCATCGAACAAAACCGAGGTACTACAAATGCCGGAAACGACATCTCCGAAGCCGACGCCTTCGCCCAGGCCGCCGCAGGCTGCATCAAAACCGCAGGCCGCCTCGAAGGCGCCGCCCCCGTCCAAAATCTCATCCCCGGCGTCGAAGCGCCGCACGCCGTCCCGCGGCAAACGCCGCGCCGCGCTGCGCAAAAAGCTCATCCACCTGGGCGTGCTCGTCGCCATGGGCATATCCTTAGGCCTGCTGCTCGTCATGGTCGTGAGCTCCGTACAGCCCAAGGGCCCCTCCGTCGTGGTGGGCTACAGGGACGAGATCCGCCAGGCGGCGCTCGCGCAGGGGCTCGAACCCGCCTACATCGCGGCGGTGGTCATGGCGGAGTCGAGCTATCGCCCCGACGCCGTGTCCGCGGACAACGCGCAGGGCCTCATGCAGGTCACGCCCTCCACGGCGGAGTGGATCGCGGGCAAGCTGGGCGAGACCTACGCCGAGGGCACGCTGTTCGACCCCGCAACGAACCTCCGCTACGGCTGCTGGTATCTGGCGTGGCTCATGCAGCGCTACGACGGCGACATGTCCACGGCCTCCTCCGCCTACTTCCAGGGCCAGGGCGCGGTGGACGGATGGCTCAGGGATCCGCAGTATTCAAAGAACGGGCGCACGCTGGACCAGCCGGCCACGCAGGCGACCCGCACCTATGTCGACAGGATCATGTCATATTATGAAAAATACAAAGAGATCTATGCGTCTTGACGCGCTGCTGCTCGCCGTGATCGTGGCGGTCACGTGCCTTTCCGCTCCGTACGCGAAAGCCGCCGGAGACTACTATGCGGACCCGTTCGCGGCGGATCTGGTCGTGGGATACCTGGCGGACGTCGGCGCGGCGGTCAACCCGATATACTGTACCTCCTGGGACCTGGTCAACATGAACCAACTCGTGTTCGAGAGCATGGTCGAGCTGGACGACGACCAGAAGCCCGCCCCGATGCTTGCGGACAACTGGACGCACGACGGCCGGGACTGGACGTTCACGATACGCAGCGGCATATACTTCCACAACGGCGTGGAGCTCACCGCGTGGGACGTACAGAACTCGTTCGACGCGATCATGTCCGCGGGAGAGAGCAACGCCTACAGCGACAGATTGAGACGCCTGGTCAGCGACCTCTACGCGCAGGACGACCGCACCGTCGTGGTGAGCGCCAAGTACACGGGCTATCTGACGCTCTATGCGATGACGTTCCCGATAATCCAGACGGACACCATATACGACGAGCTGCCGCGCGGCACGGGCCCGTACTGGTACGTCTCCTACGAGGCGGACAGCACGCTGCGCCTTGAGTACAACCCGCTGTGGTGGAAGCAGCAGGCGCTGCCCTCCTCGGTGCTGTTCAGGCACTACCCGGATTCCGCGACGGCGCTCCAGGGCCTGCAGACCGGCGAGATCGAGATGTACGCGGCGCGCTCGCCCAACGCGGCGGTGTCGCGCAAGCTCTCGAACCTGACGAGTCTCGACTTCAGCACCGCGACATACGAGATGCTCGTGCCGAACATGGCCCCGACATCCTTCCTGAGCGACCTGAACGTGCGCAGGGCCATCATGTACGCCATAGACCGCACGGAGCTGGCCGGCAGCGCGTATCTCGACATGGCCATACAGAGCGAGGTGCCCGTGCAGCCGGGCACGTGGCTGTACGAGAGCCAGAGCGCGCTGTATTCCTACAGCCCGGAGCGCGCGCTCAAGCTGCTCACGGACGCGGGCTGGTCCGACCTGAACGGCGACCTGAAGCTGGGAAGGCTCAGGGGCATGCAGGTGCAGGACCTATCCGTCACGATACTCACCTACAACGAGTCCACGAACTCCATACGCGAGAACGCCGCCAGGAAGATCGCCGAGGACCTGAACAAGGTCGGCTTCAAGGCGACGGTCTCGGTGGTGTCGCGCGACACGCTGCGCAGCCGCGTCTCGAACGGCGAATACGACATCGCGCTGATCGGCGTGAACCTGAGCGAGGTGCCGATACTCTACAACATGATCGTGTCGAACGGCACGCTCAACTACAACAACCATTCGGACGCGACCATGGACGCCTATGCGGAGCTCACGCTCGAGGTCGAGGACGAGGCCTCCATGGCGCAGGTCTACAGCCAGATACAGCGCCGCACGGTCGAGACGCTGCCCTTCATGGGGCTTTTGTTCCGCACGGGCGCGCTGCTGTCGACAAAGTCGCTGGGCTCCTTCCACGGCATACGCTCGCTGAACGTGTACCGCGGGCTGGAATACATGAAGAACTGATTGAACTGCGAGGTGCATCCATGCGCATACTTGACACCGTGGCCGCCTTTCCCGGGGAGGTCGGCTTCTACGCAAAGCGCCTGACGGACGGGCGCACGCTGTCGTTCGGGCAGGACAGGCCGCTGGTGGCGGCGTCCGTGATCAAGATACCGGTCATGGTGAGCGCGTACCGTCTGTGCATGCAGGGCGGGCTCGACCTTGACGAGGAGGTTGTGCTGCGCGCACAGGACAAGATGCCCTCGTGCGGGGCGCTGACCTACATGCACGACGGGCTCACGGTGACCGTGCAGGACCTGATCACGCTGATGATCATACTGTCCGACAACACCGCGACCAACCTGATGATACGCAGGCTCGGCATAGAGCGCGTCAACGCGGACATGCAGGCGCTGGGCATACCGGGGATATGCCTG
Organism: Clostridiales bacterium; assembly: GCA_015056395.1. Taxonomy (GTDB): domain Bacteria; phylum Bacillota; class Clostridia; order Christensenellales; family Aristaeellaceae; genus Faecivicinus. Next base: position 17 of record SVGK01000319.1, on the reverse strand, counting down.
CGCAGGCTGCTCTTCGA
>SVGK01000318.1 GCA_015056395.1 Clostridiales bacterium | reverse complement strand
TGGCTCGCCTCCGGAAGCACCTCCAGCGGGTTGACGTAGAAGAACTTCTTGCCGTCCAGCTGCATGCCGGAGATCACGCCGTTGTACAGCGCGCGCTCCATCACGTCGGCGTACTCGCCCTTGGCTTCCAGCGTCAGCATCCTGCGCGCGAAGAACACCAGGCCTATCGCCGCGCAGCTCTCGCCGTAGATCGTGTCGTTGGGCAGGTCGTAGTCGAACGTGAAGGCCTCGCCGTACTCGGACGAGCCGATCGCGCCAGTCACGTACATGCGCTTCTGTACCGTGCTCTTCCACAAGCGCTTGCAGGCCTCGACCAGCGTCTGGTCGCCGCTCTCTCGCGCGACGTCCGCCATGCCGGAATACAGGTACATGGCGCGCACGGAGTGTCCCTCCGCGTCCATCTGCTCGCGCACGGGCTTGCCCGCCTGGTAGTACTGGTACTGGAAGTAGCTGCGGTCCCAGTAGAACTTGTTGTGGTTGCGCTCGTCCTCGTCCTTGAAGAACAGCGGCGACTGGCCGCGCTGGTCGACGAAGTACTTGGCCATCTTCAGGTGCTTGGGATCCTTTGTGATGTCATACAGCCGCATCAGCGCCATTTCGAGCACCGGGTGCCCCGGATAGCCCTTGAGCTTCCCCTCCTCAGGCCCCAGCACCGTGTCGATGTAGTCCATGTAGCGTATCATGGCGTCCAGCAGCTTGCGCTTGCCGGTGACCTGGTAGTACGCCACGGCGGCCTCCAGCAGATGGCCCGCGCAGTACAGCTCGTGGTGGTCCTTCAGGTTGGTCCAGCGCTTGTCAAGGCCGTTGATGATGTAGTAGGTGTCCAGATAGCCGTCCGGCTGCTGTGCGTCCACGATCTCGTCGATCGCGGAATCCATGGTCGCCTCCAGCTCGGGGTCCGGATGCCAGCGCAGCGTGAACGCCGCGCCCTCCAGCCACTTGGCGATGTCGCTGTCCTGGAACACGCAGCCCGCGTGCTCGCCCTTCTGCTTGCCCGCGGCAATGCGGAAGTTGCGCATGCAGTAGCTGGGTTCCGCGTCCTCGATCAGGTCGTTCAGCGCCTTCCACTGGTAGGGGATGCCCTCGACGCGCACGGTCTCGCGCGTCCGGGTCCAGAAGCGGTCGTCGATGGTGACGTTCTGCAAGAATTTGCCTGCGCCGTTCATATCACATAGCTCCTTTGCGGTTTATTCTCCTGTTCGCCTGTACAGCCTTCCTTCCCATCCGTCCGCGTCCCAGACGAATGCGCGGCCCTCCTGCCTGAACCACGTGCGCATGGGGCCGGGTTCGCGGTTGTCCCACACGCCCAAGGGCACGAGCTCCATCGTGCCGCCGTCCTGCGTATCGGCCGTTATGGTCACGACGCCGCCTAACAGCTTTTCGTCCATGCGCTGCCTGAAGCCGGGCGCGGCGGCCAGAGGCCTGTCCACGCCGTCCGGGTTGTCGATGCCCTCCGCGCAGTAGACCAGAGGGCCCATCATCACGGCGACGAGGCCGCGGTCGGCCTCGACCTGCGGGTGCGCCTGCATGCAAACGGGGCGGAGCGTCTCCTCGAAGGAGACCGCGTCGCCCTTGCCCACGGTGAACACGGCGTAGCCGTTCGAGAGCGCGGGGCGCACGATCGCGCCGTTCAGCCGCCACACGGGCGCGAAAGCCCAGTCGGGCACGCGCACGCGCAGCAGGAACGAGCCGCCCGCACGGTCCACGCGCGCCTCGTAGCACCCCTCCCACGGAAGCGCCGTCGTGAGCGTGAGCCGGGCCTCGCCGTTTCCGAGCTCGGCCGAGACGCTGCCGCCGATCAACAGGTTCACGAAGAGCCCGTCGTCGTCCTGCGCCAGCATCAGCCTGTCTATCTGCCCGAATATCTTTGCGATCATGGGCGGGCAGCACGGACAGTCGTGCCAGTTCCAGTGGTGGTGCGTGCCGTCTGATTCCATGGGGTTCTGATAGAAATACCTGTCGCCCTCCAGCGTCACGGACGAGAGCATCAGGTTGTAGAGCGCGCGCTCCGCCACGGCGAAGTACTTCGCCTCTCCGGTCGCGCGGCTCATGGTCTCAGCCCAGAGTATGAGTCCCGCGGAGGCGCAGGTCTCCATGTACCCTGTGTTGGGAAGCTCGTAGTCCGTGCCGAGCTTTTCCTCAAAGTGCGCCGCGCCGACGCCGCCGTTGATGTAGAGCTTGCGCTCCGCCACGTTGTCCCACAGTCGCTTCGCGTGGCCCAGCAGCGCCTCGTCGCCCGCGTGCACCGCAAGGCGCGCCGCGCCTGTGTAATAGAGCATCGCGCGCACGGCGTGGCCGACCGCTTGGAACTGCGCCTCTATGGGCGCGTGGTCCTGTGAGTATTCGCCCATGTACTGGGGGTGGTTCGTGCGGTGGACGTGCCGGCCGCGTCCGTGTATCCAGAAGCGCGCCAGCTCTTCCCAGCCGGGGATGTCCGGCGCGACGTTGAGCCTCCCGGCAAGGCCCTTTTCCTCCTCGAACAGTTCGATCAGCTCGATCAGCGCATATTCCGGCAGCGAATGACCGGGCACGATCCACTTCTTCGGCGGCTCGCCTATGGTATTCGACAGGTCGTTCGCACTGCGCACGGCGCATTCCAGAAGCCTTGCGTGTCTCGTGGCGCGCCAGTAATGCGCGCCGGCCTCGAACAGGCAGCCGTTGTTGTACAGGTCGTGCTGCCAGAGTATGCTGCCGCCGCCCTCGCCAAAGCGCATGGACGGCCTGTCCAGCTGCGTGTATGTCGACAGATACCCGCCGCCCGAGCTGAGCTGCGCCGCCTCGACCAGCTCGGCCATGGCGTCGATGCGGTCTGTCAGCGCCTCGTCGCGCGTGTGCGTCAGGTCATCCGCCGCGCCGCGTATCGTCTCAAGCAGCAGCCCGTCGTGCCCGGGCATGCCGCGGTGGTGCCCGAGGCGTCCCGCGGCCAGGTCGCGG
>SVGK01000317.1 GCA_015056395.1 Clostridiales bacterium | reverse complement strand
CTCCGGCAACGCCGAGTTCGACGCCGCCTATGAGGGCACCGGCTCCTTCACCTCCCCCGCCTTCATCTGGGCCGGCGAAAAGATCCAGGATTGGGTGAAGAAGGGCTACTTCAACGACGGCTTCAACAGCATGATCACCGACAACGGCGAGGATCGCGCCCTGATGTACAACAACACCTGCGCGATGATGCTGCATGGCTCCTGGCAGGTCGGCTCCGTCATGACCGACAATATGGACTGGTACAAGGCCAACTTCGGCACCTTCCGCTTCCCGGAGGACACCGAAGCGGCGGCGGCCGGCGTTCCCCAGGACGTTGAGATCGGCACCGCGGTCGGCAACGCCTTCTCCTTCAACTGCTGGAAGGAAGACGGCTCCGTCGATCAGGAGAAGCTGGATGCCTGCTACGTGCTGGCCACCCAGTACTACAGCGACGACCAGTATAACGAGGAGCAGGTCGCCGTCGGCCGCACTCCCTCCATCAAGGGCTTCGACCAGGTGGAAGACGAGAACATGAAGGTCGTCATCGACACCTTCTTCAACGCCTCCAACGTGCAGCTGTGGTATGACCAGTATCTGCCCGCCTCCGTCACCGAGGTGCACAAGAACTGCATGACCGAGCTGTTCGGCCTGACCAAGACCCCCGAGGAGATCGGCCAGATGCACGACGAGGCCATGGCGGCCGCGCGCGCGGAATGATCCCGATCGACTGACATGCGCGCTTTTCGAAGCGCACATGGGATTTGCCCGCAGGAACCCTCCTGCGGGCTTTTCCGAATTTTCCCGGCATCCCTGAAAACATCGGTCGTTTCCGTTCCAAACTATGAGCGCGACCCGCTTTCCCTGGGCTGCGCCACGCCCCTGCAACGGGTCGGCGGTTATAATTTGGAACGGATGCTGGCCGGTCACACCTGAAGAAGGGAGCGATACCGCATGCAAAAGACCAACGACCTTGCAAGGGCAGAGTCCAGAAGCACGGCCATCGCGGCGACGCTGTTCCTGTTCCCCGCCATCGCGCTGATCATACTGTACATGATCTACCCCGTCATCGACACGTTCGTGACCAGCGGCTATTCCTGGAACGGCATATCCGCGGACAGGCTCTTCATAGGCTTTGACAACTGGAAGACGCTTTTGGCCGACAGGAACTTCTGGTCCGCGTTCGGCCACAACGTGGTCGTGATGGTGTTCTCGATACTGCTGCAGATCCCCATAGGGCTGCTGCTGGCCACGTTCCTGGACGCGGGCGGCCGCAAGCTCAACATATTCAAGATCATCTGGTTCTTCCCCTACCTGATGAGTTCCGTCGCCATCGCCTTCCTGTTCAACTACATACTGGCGACCAACGGCGGCATATTCTCCACCATCGCCGAGATCATCACAGGCAAGCACACCACGGTCGACCTGCTGGGCAAGAGCCCGCAGGCGCTCTACGCCGTGATCGGCGTCATGGCGTGGCAGTTCACGCCGTTCTACATGGTCTACTTCATCGCCGGCTACTCGAACATATCCACGTCGCTTTACGAGGCGGCCGTCATCGACGGCGCGAACCGCAGGCAGTACCTGTTCAAGGTCGCCATACCGATGCTGGGGCCCATATTCAAGACGGCCTGCACCATGTCCATGATCGGCTCGCTCAAGTACTTCGACATGATCTGGAACATGACGCAGGGCGGCCCCGCGGGCGGCACGGAACTGATGGCGACATACATGTACAAGCTCTCGTTCCAGCAGTGGAAGATGGGCTACGGCTCCGCGGTCGCGGCGGGCATGTTCATACTGATCACCATCATCGCGCTCTTGTTCCAGAAGATATTCGTGGTAAAGGAGGATTTCTGATATGCAGAACCGAATGGCCAACAGCAATCGTGAAATCACCAAGAGCCGCATCGCGTGGATCATCGCCTATATCTTCGCGATCTTCTGGATGCTGGTCGCGCTGATACCGTTTGCCTTCATGATACTGAACTCGTTCCGCAAACAGTTCGACATGCTTTCGCAGGGCGTGTTCCACCTGCCGGACCCCTGGTATTTCGAGAACTATCCCCACATCGTGCAGAACGGCTTCTTCGGCTATTTCGCACGCTCGGTCATGATCGTTGCGATATCGCTTGTGCTCATGCTGATCGTCTCGTCGTTCGCGGCGTACCCGCTGTCCCGCATGAAGTTCAAGCTGCGCAACCTGATCTATGCCGGCATCATCGCCATGATGTCCATACCCATGCACGTGACGCTGATCCCGATATTCAAGATGACCAACTGGATGGGACTTTACGACAACAAGTTCTCGCTGATCGGCCCCTACGTCGCCTTCGCGCTGCCCATGTCGGTGTTCATACTGACGGGCTTCATGATGACGATACCCAGGGAGGTCGAGGAGGCCGCCACGATAGACGGCTGCAACAAGTACGGCATGTTCTTCCGCATCATATGGCCGCTTTCAAAATCCGGCCTGTCGACGCTGGCGATCTACAACGGCGTGTCGATGTGGAACGAGTTCGCGTTCGCCAACACGCTGCTGCAGAGCGCGGGACAGAAGACGCTGCCGCTGGCGCTGGGCCAGTTCAAGGGCGAGCACTCCATGGACATGCCCATGATACTTGCGGTGCTGGTGCTGTCGGCGCTGCCTATGATCATACTGTTCATCATATTCCAGGACAAGCTGGTCAAGGGCATGATGGCCGGCGCCGTCAAGGGATAAACACATAACTACGCTTCATCTGACAGGAGGTCTTTCCCATGATACTTTACGTCAACGCAGGCGCTTCCAGGGACGGCAACGGCTCCAAGGCCATGCCCTTCCGCCACATCGACGACGCGGCGCGGGTGGCCGTGGCGGGCGACGAGATCATCGTGGCCCCCGGCATCTACCGCGAAAAGGTGACGCCCCGCCACGGCGGCACCGAGGACAGGCGCATCGTCTACCGCTCCGAGGAGCCG
>SVGK01000051.1 GCA_015056395.1 Clostridiales bacterium | reverse complement strand
CGCGCTCCTCGCCGCGTAATGCCTGACCGGCATCCCCTCCCGCGCGTTGTCCTTCACGCTCGCCACGACGAACGCGCCGTCCGTGCCGGCAAGAGCCTCGATCAGCGCCTGGAACTCCGCCCCGCTCGTGACCTCGGCCTCAACGTCCCCCAGTATCATCAGGTCGCCGACCCTCGGGACCTCCTGTCCATAGGGCACGCGGCACGTGATGCCCTCGGCCGCCACCGTGACCTCGCCCTCGCGCCGGTACGTCCGCGTACGCCGCCAGCTGCACCCCGTCAGCTTCACCGTCTCATAAGAGACCCGCGTCCGCCCGTCTTCACCCGTCTCCGTCAGACGCCGCACCAGCGTCACCGCCTCGTTCCCGAATGGTATCACGTCAAGATCACCCCCAAACACCTCCCGCACTTCACATTCCTCATTACTCATTCCTCATTACTCATTCCTCGGATACTGTTCCCTACGCCAGTACACGTGCGTGAGCTTGTTCCCGTTCGCCCGTATCAGCCGCGCGTTGGTAAGCACCGCGCTCAACAGGTTCACACTCACCTCCAGCCCGAACCGCACGCAGTCCTGCTGCCGCTCAGGCGTGTCGTTTGTCCTCGGTGTCTCCAGAAGGCACCCGTGCACGCCCAGCATGTTGAACCACTTGTCCATCACCGCGGCGTTCACGGTCGTGGCGTTGTTCGCGATCAGCGCGCGCGTGGCGTTGTCCGCGTAGTACTGCCGCCACCACGCATACTGTTTGCGCAGGTAGATCTCGAACCTGCGCGCCATGGCATCGAGCACCGTCCTGTCGATGTCGAACGCGTCGCTTGTGTAGATCGTCACGCTCGGCTTGTCCCCAAAGTATGCGCAGTCATGCCGGTTCACGCAGAACAGCGCGTCCGGATACGTTTCCAGCAGGCTTTCAAGCGCCTGGTTCTCCGCCTCGCTCATGGGCGCCGTGCCGAACGTGTACTCCACGCCCTCGCTCGTGTCGTGCCCGCTCTTCCAGTCCGCGTCGTAGTTCCTGTTCAGATCGACCAGGTTCCCGTTGTAGCGCGTGTTGTTCTCCACGCCCCACGGGTTCAGCGCGGGCACCACCACCAGCCGGCCTTGCGCCCATATGTGCGCCAGGTTCTCGTCCGTGGCGTGATTGTCCAACAACTCCTTCACCATGCGGTACGTGGCCGTCAGGCAGAAGTTCTCGCCGCCGTGTATGTTGCTCACCCAGAGCACCGTCTCGTGCGCGTCACATGCATAGCTCTCGATCTTGTACGCCCATATGGGATATGTCCCCGTCTGGTCCGTGCCGATCTGCGTGCGCGTGACGAAGCCCGGATACTGCGTGCGCAGCGCCTCATACCATCCGATCAGCGTTGCGTACCGGTTCGCACAGCTCCTCGGCAGCAGCGTCAGATCGATGTCCTCGCCCTCATAGCGGTATATGTCCGAAGGCGGGAACGCCATGGCCTGTGCAGCGATCTCCTCCTCCGCGGCCTCCGCCACCGTGAACACGTCCGAACAGTGCAGGTCGTACACGTCCTCGCATGTAGCCACGAACCTGTACCACCCGTCCGTAGGCACGGTGTAGGGAAGCGCGCTCGTTATGTTCACGCTGCCCGAATCCGTGTTGCCCGCGCCGCCTAAGTCCATGAAGCTCGAAACACTGTTGGAAGCGTACCTGCGCACATAGCACGGGAAGTCCGCGCCCGGCGTCAGCACGGTCCCCTTCTTCAGGTACCACATGCCGCAGCGCATCCTGTTCCCGCTGGCTTCGATGTCCTCGCCGGTGGTCCCGCTGATCGAGCCGTGCGTGAACGAGGGCGTGTCGTCCGTGAACAGCGTCATCTCGACCGCCGCCTTGGCCTCCGCCGCCGTGATCGCGCCGTCCCATGCCTTGCGCACCGTGATGCGGAAGAAGCAGTCCTCTTCGGCCACCCAGTCCTCCTGCGTGAGCCCCGTGGCGCTGCCCCTCTTCGAGGAGGCCGTGATCCCGGAATAGCTGCATATGTTCATCTGGTATTGTCTGTCCCTGAGTCGTATGCGGCTCCCCGCCTTGCATGCCGTGAAAGCGACAACGCTCACGCGGTTCTGTGTGGTGGCGATCATCTCGCCGGTGCCGGTCTCCAGCCTGTACCCCTCCGTCCAGTCGATCGCGCGCGCGTCATACGTCGTAAGCCCGTGTTCCGCGGCAAAGCTGTCGGTCAGGTCGTACCCGTCCGCCTTGACCGTCTCCCTGAGCGCTTCTACGCTGTCTCCGTCGATCAGGTCCAATACGACATACTGGCATATCGCGTTGTCCGTAAGGCTCGACTGGCTGTCGTCGCGTATGGATATCCTGAGATATCCGTCCTCCGGCACGACGTACTTTTCGCGCACGCCCGCCGCCTTCGAATTGCCCGCATCGAAGCCGGATTCCGCGTCCGTGGCATACCACATGCACTGGAAGCGATAGCTCGCCAGGTCCGTCACCGTCACGCTGGAGCCCTTGCGCACACGCATGAAGTCCGGCGTGTGTATGTAGGCCGCATTGGCATTGATCCTGCCGGTCGCCGCGGCAAAGCTGCCGGACGCCCACGTAAGCGACTTCGGATCCGTGACGCGCCCGAACACGTCCCGCCCCAGCTCCAGCACGCTGTCCTCGTAGTGCTCCACCAGCGCCTGCGACCTGTTCGTCAGGTCCGTCAGCGCCTCCATCCTGTTCAGCAGATTGTCTATGGACGGTATCGCCTCGCCCGGGTCGATCACCGCGCCGGTCATGGTCCGCCCCACGCTGAATCCCACCGCGCTCAGCGTCGTCTTCGCGCCGCCTGGCGCCGTCAGCCGCATGATGGCCTCCACGCGCCCCTCGTAGGCGTAGCACGCCTCGGGCAGCACCGCCCGGCACACGCTGCCTATGATCGTCCCCGTGACCAGCACGCTCTCGCCGTCCCCGTCGCCGCTCCTGTGGAAATAGGCCGCCACCGTGTAGTCCGTCAGGTCGGCCTCGACGCCGCCCCGAAGCACCGTGACCTCCCACCTGTGCGCCTCCCGGTCCTCCTGGAAGGCCAGCGCCTCCACGTCCCTGAACGGCACGCCGCCCGTCCTGATCTTCTCAAGGTCGACCGTCTGCCTGATCAGCCAGTTCGCCATGCGTATCACCCCTTATCCTACGATTGTGCCTGTATCCGCGCGTCCACGATCTCGATTATGGCATCCCGCAGCGTCGTCGCGCTCACGCCCGGCAGCAGCCTGACTATGTTCGCGTTCGTGATCTGGTCGGCCGCGATGCCCGCGATCTCCGTCACCAGCGCGTCCGAAGCCGCCGCGCCCGCCAGATGCGTCGTCACCGCGCCCACCGCGTCCGCACCCAGGCGGCTCAAAGCCGCCGAGGCGATCCTGTCATAGGGTATGCTCCCCGTGCGGAATATCTGTCCGTCCGTCGTGCCCGGCGCGATCTTCCCGCCGGATATGCCTCCGGCTATGTTGTAGCTGTACACGGTCGACTGCAGCTGGAACAGGTCGCCCAGCGTCACCTTGTCGTACCGCCCCGCCAGCACGTCGTATTCGTATTTCGTGACCGCCACGCGCGCCTCCAGGTCGATCAGGCTGTCGTACACCGTCACCGTGTCATACGGATGCACGGCCTGCAGCGCCGCATACTCGTCCGCCTCCGCGCCCGCGTCCTCCAGCGTCACGAAGTCCACTTCCAGCGTGTATTCCGGCATGTCCGCGCCGTCCTCGAAGTCCTTTTGGGCGAGCTCCCGCATCTTTGCGCGCGTCTCCGCATCCGTGCGGAACCGCTCCTCGTCGTCCGCGTCCTTCTTCTTCTTGGCCGTCTGCACGTTGTACTTGACCCGCTGCGTGTACACGATGGGGTAGTCGCCCACATGCGCGCTCTCGACGTAGTTCGGATTTTCCAGATACAGCGGATCCCCGTCCTTGTTCTTGCCCTCGGGTATGATGCGCGTCACCACGCTGCCCGCGTCGCTGGTCGCCGTCACGCCGATCAGGTTCTTCCCCCTGCGTATCGTCACGCCGTTGTCCCGCGTGTCGTCGGGTATCATGAATATGTCGAAGTTGTCGCGCACCACCCATGCGTTCGCCTGTTTGGCGAATCCCTCGTCCGGATCCAGCATGCACTCCACCGGCGTCTTGAATCCATAGTCGCCCTCGATCAGCGCGTCGTCGTCCAGATGCCCGTAATGGAACACGAAGGGCGTATCCTCGTTCAGCTTCGCGATCATGCCCGCCATGGCCGTGGCCGGCGTGGCGTCCTCCAGCTCGTACTCGCCCTCGACCACCACGCCGCGCAGGTCGTAGGATATGTGCATGGCGCTGGCGGACACGATGCCCTCCTTCGTGTCCTTCTCCACCTTGTATATCCGAAACAGCTGCTCCCGCGCCGTCGCGCGCCTCACGCCGTCCGAACCGCTCGGTATGACCTCCGCGCGCGCGTATTCGAGCGACCCCATGTCCACATAGCCGCACTGGCCACCCTTCACGCGGGAAAAGCGCAGCTTCCCGGAGGACCCCGCCTCCAGCTGTACCAGCTCCTCCCCCTTGGCAAGCCGCGCGATCACCTTGTTGCGCCGCCCGCTCTTCGCCGTGTACATCTTCGCGCGCTTCGCCGATACCCTGTACACGCTCCTCGTCACGGTCCCCTGGCCATACACCTCGTTCTCGGGACTCGGCCGCACAGGCACCGGCGCCTTCACGATGCACCCGTTGGCGATCAGGCCCCAGCGCCCCGTCTTGTCGATCGGCTGCTCGAACTTGAGCTCGTACATGCCGTTGGCCTCCCACTCGACCGTGCAGCTTGATGGCGTCAATAAGCCCAGCCCGTTCGTCGAGAAGTCGTCCTCGCTCATTGCGTATATCGCGATCACGCCCATCACAGGTTCCTCCATCTGGGCGTGATCGTCACGCGCGTCACGCTCCCGGCCTCGTCTTCAAGCCCCGTCTCCCAGCTGACCGTGCTCGCGCCCGGCGCGATCTCGAAGAAGTCCTCGCCGGTGTACACCACGTGTTCGTTGGCCAGCGCGTCGCCCGTGAACGTGAACGCGTCCATGAGCTCGCTGTCCACGATGATGCCGCCGCCCGTCACGCCGGTGAAGTACATCGTGCGCTCGCCTATCGTCACCGAGAACCCGCCGGACCCCGCGATCTTGACCCGCGGCCTCGAAGTCGCCGTCCCCCTGTTGACGATCCTGGTCCCCGAGGCCGTCACGGCCATGTCCATGGGCGCCGGATACACCCGCTTGAACGGATGGCACGTGAACTCCACCGCGAACTTCTGCCCGTCCAGGTGATTCAGCACGCTCGTGCGCCTGTATTCCTTCTCGACAGAGGCGTCGTACGCCTCATAGGGCGCGTCCGAAAACCGCAGCGCCCCGCTGCCGGTCAGCCACGCAAGCACGCCCGGCAGCCTCGAGGCGTCGTCCACATAGCAGTCCACCTTTACCGCCACGTCGTCATACGTGCCGTCGTCTATGGCCAGCCGCCCGTTGCGTCCGGACACCTGCTTGCGCGTCACGTTGCGCGCAGGCTGCTCCCGCGATGGCATCTGTATCAGCTTCACGCCCATCTGCGTGCTCCGCTTCCCGTTGAACTCGAACCACGCCTCCCTGAGCCTCTTCATTTGCCCACTCCCATTCCGATCGTGCGGCTGTACGCCGCATTCGTGCGCGCAGTGTCCTCGCGCATCACCTGCGCGAGCTGCCGCCCGTTCACGTTCAGCACGATGTTCCTGCGCCCCTCTATGCCCGCGATGTCATTGACCGCGCCCGAGAGCGCGCCGGATATGCCCGAAAAGTCCGCCTGTGGCGCGAGGTTCGCCGCGCTGACCACGCCCTGCGCCGACCTCACCGCGCTCCTGAGCGTCTCCTGCAGGCCTATGCCGAAGCCCTCGCCGGTGTATTTGCCGATCTGCCTGGTCACCTTCGAAGGCGAAGCGATCTGCAGGCTCGAACGCATGGCGGCCACCGCCGCCCGGCACACCGATATCGCCGCCGATACCACCGCGCTGCGCCCTGAAAGTATGCCGCTCGCCACGCCCGCGGAGATCTGGCGGCCTATGCTCGACGTGTTCGTCGCCCCCGCGCGCACGCCCTCCACGGCCGCGCGCCCGACCGCCTGTCCGGCGGCCTGTACCGCGCCCTGCCCGGCCTGCGTGCCCTGTATCAGGCCCTCGTCCACATCGCTGCCCACCTGCATGGTGAATGCCGAAGGCGAATGCGTGTCGGCGCCGTCCGCCACGCCCTCCACGGCCGCAAGGCCCACGCTCTGACCGGCTGCACGCGCCTGGCCTTCGCCCGCCTGCGTGCCGCTCACGATGCCCTGCACCACGCCGTCGCCTATGGGCTTCGTCATCGCCGACAGGTCTATGCCCGCGAACATGCCCGTCATCATCGCCGCCGGGTCGCCCGAGTTGATCGCCGCCTGCAGCGCGCCCCAGATCGCATCCGGCTCCAGGCCCATCGCGCCCGCCATGGCGTCGAAGTCCGCGCGCTCTATGCCGGCGTTTTGCAGCACGTCGTCCATGCTCATGCCCTGCGTCGCGTTGATCATGCCATCGTACAGCGCCTGTCGCGTGGCCTCCGCGTCCACGATCTCAGGCGCCACCGTGATCTGAGGCTCCACCGGCCTGGCCTCGCCCGCGCCGCCGGTCACCTCCTCCATCGCCGCCTCGATCTTCCCGGCCGTGTCGTCCGCCATCTGCACCTCCGGCGCCACGCTGACCACCGGCTCCACGGTGCTCTCCTGTGCGGAAGCGCTCCCCGTATCAGGCGCCACGCTCACCTCCGGCGCCAGCGTGACCTCCGCGTCTTCGGATGCGCCCTCGGCCGCCTTCTCGATCACGCCGGTGAACTCCTCCTGCATGGCGTCCGCCTGCGCGTCCTTGAATGCGCCGTCCGGCTCCACCTTGGGCTCGACAGGTATCTCCGGCGCAGGTATGTCCTGCGTGGTCTCGTTCACGAAGTCGAGCATGATCTGCTTCATCGCCGCCGCGGGATCGCTCCAGTCGATGTCCTCCGTGGTCTGCATCCAGCCCTGCTCGTATGCGTACTTGAACGCCGCCATGGCGCTCGTCAGGTCCACGCCCTCCAGCGAGCTGGCGATCATCTCCTCCGTGCCGTCCGCCAGCATGCTGAGGCCGGGCAGGGTGTCGAGCTGGAACATGCCCTGGTATATGGCGGCCTGTACCGTGTCCTTGAGCGTGTCCACGCTCACGCCCAGCGCGTCCGCCAGCGCGCCCATCTGCGCGTCGTCCACGCCCATCATCCCAAGCATGTCGTCCACGGTCCAGCCGGTCTTGTTCTCCGCCGCGAACGCGGTCCATTCCTTCAGGCTCTTCGCCAGGTTGCGCACGTCCGCCGTGGCGATCAGCTCGTCCAGCGCGTCCCGCACGCCCGGCGTCGTAGAAAGCGCCGCCTGCGCGATGGCGCGCATGTGCTCCGCGTAGTTGTCCGAAGCGGCCTGTATCTTCTCCGAGGCTTCCTGCGCGGCCGCGGCCGTCCTGTCGCCGGCCTCCTTTATGCGCGCGTCAAACGTCTCCTTGTCGATGTCCTTGTTGCGATATTCCGCCCAGGCCTGCTCAATGTCGGCCTCGGCCTGCTTCTCGACCTCCGCCAGCTCCTTCTCGGCCTCCAGCACCGCCTTGGCGTACTCGTCGTAGGTGGTCTTCAGCGCCGTCGCGCGCTGGTTGTCCGTCGTGAAGTACCCGGCCTCCACGGCCCTGCGGTTCGCCCAGTCCCCGCTCGTCAGCGACTGATTGAGCGCCTCTATGCGCTCCTCCAGCGACTCTATGTCCGCAAGCAGGCCGTCCAGCTCGCCTATGTGGCTCTTGATCTCGTCCACGCCCTTGCCGGCGTTCTCGGTCACCCAGTCCTTCGCCGCCTGTATGGTCGCGTCCAGCTCCTCGTGCATCTGCTGCGCGGTCGCCTGCGCCTCCTCGACCTTGGTCTTGTACTCGTCCGCGCTCAGATCCATCTGGTCCAGCTGGTCGATGTACCCCTGCAGCCAGGTGTCTATGTCGTCATGTCCCTCTTTGGCCGCCTCGTCTATCGTGTCCATCGCCTCGGTGACCGCCTCGGCGTCGTTCTCCGGGTCTCCGTCCGTCAGGGCCTGCTTCAGGCTCTCGAACACGCCCTTGATCTTCTGCGATATGCTCTCGCCCAGCCTCTCAACGCCGTCCAGAGCCTCCTGGATCTTTTTGTCGTCCAGCCCCAGCATCCTGAGCGCCATCTCGATCTCGCCGTTGGCCGTCGCAGCCGCCGTGATCACGTCGCTCATGTCTATGTTGTCGATGCCCAGCGCGTTCAGCGTGTCCACGATCAGGTCGATGTCCGGCTGCAGCTTCTCCGCGGCCGCCTTGGCGTCCTCCGCGGAAAGCCCGGCGATCTTCGCGAACGCCTCCTCCAGCGACCCGCCCTGCGCCACGAAGTCGGCGATGCCCTGCGCGATCGTGCCGTCCTCGTCCTCTATGCCGAACTCCTCGAACACGCCCTCCAGCTTGCCCTTCAGGCTCTTGATGCTGTTCACCACGGCGTCCGCCGTGCTGTCCGGCACGTTCAGCGCCTTCAGCGCGATGCCCAGCGCCTCCGCGCCGCTGCCGCGCAGTATCGCCTGCTTGAGCTTCTCGGCCTCCTCGCCGTCCTCCATGCCCAGGCTGTACACCGCCGTGGCGATGGCGAGCTTCGCGGCCTCGATCTTGCCCATGTAGCCGTCCGTCTTGATCTCGCCGTCCACCTCGACGTCCGGCACCTTGATGCCCCTGGTCTCCGTGACGTCGAACACGTCGCTCAGCATCCTGTCCAGCGAATCGCCCTTCTCGAGGCCCAGCATGCCGCCCACGCCCTCGACCACGCCGCCCACGAGGCTCCCCACGCCCTTGAGCGCGCTCACGAACAGGTTCCCCAGTCCCCTGGCCAGCGTCCCCGCATACTGCGGCAGGTTCGCGATCAGGTGCTCGATGACCGCGCCCATGCCCTCGCCCAGCGCGTCCCCGATCGGTCCGATCAGGTCGACCGCGCCGGAGAGTATGTCCGGAAGCTGGCTAAGCAGCCCGCGCACCAGCCCCGGCAGCCTCCCCGAAAGCCCGTCCAGGCCCTTGCCGACCAGCTCCGTGATCTTCGCCGTGACCTTCGGCAGCTCGCCCATCAGCGCGTCCAGCATGCCGTCCAGCCCGCCGCGCTTGCCGCCCTCGTTCAGCGCCGTCAAAAAGTCCGTGCCGAACTGCACCGCCTCGCGCGCCACGCCGCCGAACGATTCGCTCGCCGTGATCTGCAGGCCCTCCAGCGCGCTCTTGTAGATCTGTATGTCGCCCTGCAGGTTGTCCAGCATCGTCTCGGCCTGCTCGGCCGCCGTCCCCTCAGAGCCGCGCAGCGCCGCCTCGTACTCGTTGACGCTGCCTATCCCCTCGTTCAATATCGTCTGTATCGCCTTGACCGAGCGCGCCGTGAACGTGGTCATGATCGCCGCCGAGGCCTCCGCCGTGCCCATGCCCTCGACCGCCTTGCCCACGTCCGCGATGATGTCGTTCAGGTCGCGGAAGTTCCCCTGTGCGTCCGCCACCTGCACGGCCGTGTCGCCGATCATGATCTTGCCCTTGTCCATCTTCTGCGTCAGGTCGCGCATCACCGCGGCCATCTGCGTGCCGGCCTCGCTGCCCTTTATGCCCTGGTTCGCCAGCGCCATCAGCATCGCCGTCGTCGTCTCGATGTCCTGCCCGGCCGCGTGCATAGACGAAGCGCAGTTGCCGTAGGCGTCCGCCAGCATGGTCGCCGTGGTGTTGCTCCGCGCCTGCGCATAGGCCATGAGGTCCGCCATGTACCCCGCCTGCGAGGCCTCCATGCCGAACGCCGAAAGATAGTCCGTCACCGCGTCGCTGGCCGCGCCCAGGTCCATGCCGGAGGCCGCCGCCAGATCCAGCACGCCGCCCAGCGCCGCTATGGACTGGTCCGCGTCCCAGCCCGCCAGCGCCATGTAGTTCAGGGCCTCCGCCGCCTGGCTGGCCGAGAACATGGTCGTCTCGCCGTAGTGCTTGGCCGTCTCCGTGAGCCGCTCCAGCTCCGCGCCCGTCGCTCCGGAGATCGCCGCCACCTGGCTCATCGCCGCCTCGAACTGCATCCCGGTGTCCAGCGCGCTCTTTATGCCGCCCGCCAGCATGGAAAAGCCCTTCGTGACGATCTGTGAGGCCATCATGCCCTTGAATACGCCCTTCGCGCTGTTCCCAAGCCCCGACAGCGTGCTCTGGAATTCGCTGGCATCGCCCGTGATCTTGATCTTCACGCTGTCAGCCATGTGTCTTCACCCCTCATTTTGTGCGATATTGTTGACAAAATCGTGCGATTCTGCTATGCTGTGATCAGAAAGGAGGCGCATGCCCATGTCGATCACCGCAACGGAACTGAAACGCGATCTCGGGAAATACCTGCTCCTCGCCGCCAAGGAAGATGTGTACATCACGCAATACGGCAAAGTGATCGCAAAGCTCACCAATCCGTTCCATGAAAAAGTCAAGACCGCCGAATCGCTCTTCGGCATACTCCCTCAAGAAACGACCCTTGAAGCATCCAGAGAGGAGCGCGTCGCAGACCTATAGTCTCGCCCCACCCGGGGCGAGTGGATTGAAATAGTAGCATTTCCCGTTCTGTCTCGTCGATTGTCTCGCCCCACCCGGGGCGAGTGGATTGAAATCCGCCACTCGTCCGTGCGCATCTGCAGCCCGTCCGACTTCTTCAAAAGCTAAGACCCGCCGGCTTCATTCCCCGGCGGGTCGCCTTATCTCCTTCAGGCCGCTCTTCGGCGCCCTGTCCACGTTCTTCAGGTTCCGCAAAAATTCATTGGCGCCCGCGAACAGCTGCTCCACCTTCTGGGCCCTGTCGCTCAGCCGCTCCTCCTCCAGCCTGTCGTTGACGCGGTTGAACGCCTTGAACACGCCGTAGTAGATCATCTGCAGCCTGTCCACGTTCTCGCTGCGCCCGTTGGGGAACAGCTCCCGGCACGCCGCCTTCCCCAGCACGATCTCAAGCTCCGCAAGCCATAGCCTGTGCTGGGGCTTGCCCACCATGTCGAGCTCCGCTTGCCGAAGCCTCTCGCACACGTCCACGGTCTTCTCCGCAAGCGCGTACTCCCTGTCGTCGATCTCGACCACCGTCTGAAGGACTTCCGTGTCGATCCTCATTCGTCTTCTTCCTCCCATCCTGTCGCGAACTGCGCGTTGAACGCTTCCAGCTCGTCCTGCTCCTCCCGCGTCAGCTCCTCCGGCAGCGCAAGCGCGTATTTGCGCCTGAGCATCTCCCTGTCCTTGCCCTTGTATCCCCGCGCGCTCATCAGGTTGAGTATGTAATGCTCCCCGCACAGCGTGTGGAACTCCAGCAGGAATTCCCACCAGTGGAACGGCTCCGTCCGCCGGTAGCTTATGTCTATGCCCGACTGGTTGCGTATCGCGATCACGATGCTGTTCAGGTCGTATTCGTAGCTGAACAGCTTCTCCGCGCTCCCGCCGCCGTTGTTTGGCTCCATGGGGTATCCCTTCAGGAACTCTATGATGCCGTTCAGCACGTCCTCCGGCCTCTCGTCGGCCAACACTCCGCCGAACACCATCTGTTCGATCTCGTCAAGCGCCTCGAGGCTCCCCGGCTCCGAGGGCCTGAGCTTCCGCATCCTCTCCTGGACCTCTATCCACACCCGGTAATCCGTCTCGCACGTATACCGAAAACCCCCGACCTCGATAAAGGTCGGGGGCGCGTCCATTGCGTAATTCGGCCTCATCAGCCCGCCGCGGCCGTGAACGTCGGCACGCCGCTTTCATTGATCGTGTACGTGCCCTTTTCTATGTCGCCGCCCAGCTTCAGCGTGAACGACAGCTTGCCGTCCACCGTGTTCAGCTCGCCCAGCTCGATCACGTTGTCCGGTATGTGCCAGGCCTTCTTGGCCGTACCGGCAAAGCAGATCAGCGCGGGCACCTTTGCGTCCTCGCCCACCGGCAGATCGTAGAACATCTGCGCGATGAAGTCGTACATCGGGTTGCCCTCGTACAGCGCGATCTCCTGCGGCAGCTCCGGCTCGTAGTGGTCCACCTCGTCGATGGGGCTCTCATAGCAGATATAATCCATCGCCTCGGCCTGCGGGTTCGGATTCAGCGCGAATATCGTCGACTTGTCGATGCGCTTCCAGGAGGGCGTGTTCTCGCTGCCCTGCGCGACGTCCAGGAACGGTATGAACTTGTTCTTGGTCAGCTTGGTCTCGGTAGCCATTTTATCACTCCTTCGTGTAGTTGATCGTGAACTGTATCATGTACTTGGCCAGCGTCATGTCCTGCGCCACCATGTACCCGGACTCGTTCGGCAACAGTCTCACCTCGTTCACCGTCGAGCCCTGTGGAAATTGTGGAAAACTCCCCGCGTCGTTCTGGCTGTCCACCCAGTCCGCCACGGCCTCGAGGTCGACCACGGCCTGTATGTTCGCCTGGTCGTTCGGATCCTGCGAATACGCCAGGAACCTGGTCAGCGCCACGGTGTAATCCCGCTCGCTGGATCCGTCCAGGAACTCGTGCACCACGCGCTCGGAAGGCACTAACTGCGTGTTCCCGTCCTCGGCGCGGGAGGCGTTGAAGAACATGTCCCCTATGTAAGGGCACGTCATCAGCCATTCCCACACCGCCTCATGCTTGTTCGAAGCCATGTCTTCCTCCTCACGCGTCCACGCCCGCATACAGCAGCATCACGCCGCCTGTGCTCTCGGCGCCCAGCCAGTCGCGCACGATGGCAGCATTGCGCGCAGAGGCGGAGCTTCTCGCCCTGGCGGCCTCGGTACCGGCGACAAAGGTCATGCTCACGCCGTCGTTCGACATGCTCATCACCTCGCGCCCGGTCCCGCCGCTCAGGGCCTCGTCCGCCGCCTGTGCGTCGACCAGCTGCGCTATGCAGCAGGCCACCGCGTCCCTGAGCGGCGATTCGTCCGCCAGCCGTCCGTGCGTCATCGCGTCCACGATGCGGTTCGCCCGCCGCTCCAGCATGGAAAACCGCGCTTCCGGCACACTGCCGCCCAGGCTCACGTACGCCTCATAGCTCAGATGCTCCATGCCGCTTCACCTCCGTCAGGCGACGCTGTGGCAGTAGATGCCCGCGACCTTGTTCTCGTACACGTCCGCGATGCCCACGGTGCGATAGCCGAACTTCCAGGCGTCCGCGTCCTGGTTCGCCTCGGGCGTGATCACCTTGGGCGCGATGTGCTTCTGGAACTGTATCACCGCCGGCTTGTGGATCAGCAGGAAGTTGATGTTCTGTCCCGCCGTCACGGC
>SVGK01000050.1 GCA_015056395.1 Clostridiales bacterium | reverse complement strand
ATAACTTCCGTGACCATCTCCTCCGACGCCGTAAAAGAGGCTGTGGATGAGATACTCGCGGACGCGCAGGCGGGCGAAAAGGCAGAAGCCGAGGAAGAAGTTGTGGAAGAATCTCCCGTCGAGGAGACTGCTGTCGAGGAAAGCACCTCCACCGATGAGACCGCTACTGCCAAGTATGTCCCCGACGAATACACCGTCACCAAGGAGACTCCCTTCTCCACGATCGTCGTCAAGCTGACCTTCTCCAAAGACGCCATCACCGACGCCGTCATCACCTCCGAAGCCGTCGAAGGCTCGCAGGACATGCTGACCGACGAGACCCGCAAGGCGCTGGCTGACGGCATACTCGCCGCGCAGGGCAGCGACATCGACGCAATAACTTCCGTCACCATCTCCTCCGACGCGGTCAAAGAGGCCGTCGACGAGCTGATGGCCAAGGCGCGGTCGTAAGGGAGGTCGATCATCATGTACGAATCGATCGAACACGTCTTCCACGCGGCCATAGAGTACAGCATACTCATACTCGAGATCATCGGCGCCATATTGATACTGATCGCCGCCGTGAAGGGCCTGATACTCCTGATCAAGAAGGATCCCGACAACAGGATCGAACTGGTCGAAGGCATCGCGACGGCGCTGGGGTTCCTGCTGGCCGGCGAGGCGCTCAAGACCATCGTGGCCCCGGACTGGAGGACGATCGGCAAGACCTGCGCGGTGCTGGCCATGCGCGTGGCGATGCATCTGCTGATCCATTGGGAGGTCGTCAATGAAAAGAAAGAACACGCCGAGCATCACGAGGATGCTCACTGACTGGGGGTGCTGAAATTGTCTGATAAGAGGACCTTCCGAGGCGGTGTGCATCCGCTGCACCGCGAGCACGAAGGAAAGGGGCCGACGCGCGGCGTCGCGGTCCGCGAATACATCCCTGACACCGTGACCATCATGATGGGCATGCATATCGGCGCACCCAGCACGCCTTGCGTCAAGAAGGGCGACCACGTAAAGGTCGGGCAGGTCATCGGCGAGCCGGTCGGCTTTCTCGGCATACCGGTACACGCCTCCGTCTCCGGCGAAGTCATCGACGTAGGTCCCGTGCAGTCGCTCGGCGCGACGCCCGGCACGGCTGTCACGATCAAAAACGACTTCGCGGACGAATGGGTGGACGACCTTGAGCCCCTGGGCAGCGTCGAGACCTGCCCCGTCGAAAAGATCGTTCCCGCCATCAAGAATGCCGGAATTTGCGGCATGGGCGGCGCTTCATTCCCGACGCACGTCAAATTCGCCGTCAAAGAAGGCCAGTCCTGCGACACTATCGTGCTGAACGGTGCAGAGTGCGAGACGCACCTGACCGCCGACCACAGGCTGATGCTGGAGCGCAGCGTGCGCATCGTCGACGGTCTCCGCGCCGCGATGCGCGCCCTGGACGTCAAGCGCGGCATCATCGCCATAGAGGACAACAAGCCCGACGCGATCGAAGCCATGCGCCACGCCGCCAGCGGCCGCGCAGGCGTCGAGGTCAGGCCGCTCAAGACAAAGTACCCGCAGGGCGGCGAGAAGCAGCTGATCTACGTGACGACGGGGCGCGAGGTCCCCTCCGGGAAGCTTCCGCTGGACGTGCATGTGATCGTGCTGAACGTCGGCACGGCCGCGGCCATCGCCGACGCGGTGATCGATGGGCGCCCGCTGATCTCGCGCATCACGACGGTGACCGGTTGCGTCAAGCGCCCCTCCAACCTGCTGGTGCGCATAGGCACGATGGCCGCCGACCTGATCGGCGAATGCGGCGGCTACAGCGAGGAGCCCGGCAAGGTCTGCATGGGCGGCGCGATGACGGGGCTCCCCTGCCCCACCGACCTCGTGCCCGTCTGCAAGGCGAACAACGGCGTCGTGGTCTACAGCATGAAGGAATCCGAGACGCTGGAAGAGACGCCCTGCATACGCTGCGGGCGATGCGTCGAGGCGTGCCCGATAGGACTCAATCCCTACAAGCTCAAATACCTGTGCGACGCGGACGACTACGAAGCGGCCAAGAAGGCCAATGTGATGGACTGCATCGTCTGCGGATGCTGCAGCTACATCTGCCCCGCGCACCGCTTCCTTACGCCGTCGTTCAAGAACATGAAGGACAAGATCACCGCGCGAGCGAAGAAAGGATAGGGATAAGCGATCATGAATCTGCATCTGGCTTCCGCACCGCATGCGCACTCGAACCAGTCGACGCCTGTGCTCATGCGCAATGTGCTCATCGCGTTGATCCCGTGCGTCGCCGCGGGCACATATTACTTTGGCTGGTACGCGCTTTTGATACTGGCCGCATCGACAGCCTCCGCAATACTGGCGGAATTCGCCTGGCAAAAGCTCACGAAACAAAAGGTCCGCATCAACGACTGTTCCGCGGCCGTCACGGGCCTGATACTGGGCCTCAACATGCCGCCGCAGTCGCCCGTATGGCTGGTCTGCGTGGGCAGCGCATTCGCCATCATCGTGGTCAAATGCCTGTTCGGCGGGCTGGGCGACAACTTCATGAACCCCGCAATGGCCGCCCGCGCCGTATTGCTGGCGTCCTGGCCGGTACGCATGACCTCCTGGGTGATGCCCACGGGCATCAATTCCTTCGGCGTGGACGCGGTCTCCTCGGCGACGCCGCTGACCAACCTTGCGAGCTATACCTATAAGGACATGTTCCTTGGAAACATACCCGGAACCATCGGCGAGACCTGCAAGGCCGCGATACTCTTGGGCTTCATCTTCCTGCTGATCACCAAAACCATATCATGGCATATCCCCGTTACGGTGGTCGCCACGACGTTCGTATGCTCGTGGCTGTTCGGCAAGGATCCCGTGGGCTCCATACTGGCGGGCGGTCTGCTGTTCGGCGCCGTATTCATGGCGACGGATTATGTCACGAATCCCATGACCATATTCGGACAGATCATCTATTCCGTGGGCATAGGCCTGATGGTCGCCATCATACGCAACTTCGGCAACTATCCCGAGGGCATCACCTACGCGATACTGCTGATGAACATCGCCACCCCCCTGATCGACCGCTTCACGAAGCGCCGCGTCTATGGACATCGCAAGGAGGCGAAGAAGCAAAATGGCTAAGAACAAGTCTCTCGGCGCCATCATCAAAAATGGCTTGCTGGACGAAAACCCGACCTTCCGCCTCGTGCTGGGCACTTGTCCGACGCTGGCCGTCACGACATCGGCCATCAACGGCGTGGGCATGGGCCTGGCCGCGACATTCGTATTGGTGTTCTCGAATCTGGTCATATCGCTGCTGCGCAACCTGATACCCGACAACGTGCGCATACCTTCGTTCATCGTGGTCATATCGACTTTCGTCACGATGGTCGAGATGTTCATGCACGCATATCTCCCGGATCTGTTCGAAGCGCTGGGCCTGTTCATACCGCTGATCGTTGTGAACTGCATCATACTGGCCCGCGCCGAAGCCTTCGCCTCCAAGAACGGGCCCATCGCCTCCATATGCGACGGCCTTGGCATGGGGCTGGGCTTCACCGCCGCGCTGACACTGATCGGCAGCATACGCGAGCTGATCGGCAATGGCTCCGTATTCGGCTTCCGGATCATGACAGCCGGCTATGAGCCCATGCTGCTGATACTCATGCCCGCGGGCGGCTTCCTCATGTTCGGCCTGATACTGGGCGCGATCAACGCAATCACGGCAAAGGCGTCTGAAAAGAAGGAGGGGACCGACTGATGACCAAGATCCTTCTGTTCATGGTGAGCTGCATACTCACCAACAACTTCATATTCTCGCGCTTTCTCGGCTGCTGTCCGTTCCTCGGCGTGTCGCGCAAGGTCGAGACCGCGGCGAGCATGGGGCTTGCGGTCACATTCGTCATGGGCATAGCAAGCTTCGTCACATGGTTCGTCTACAATCTGATACTCGTACCGCTGAACATAGAGTATCTGCAGACCGGCGCGTTCATACTGGTCATCGCGTCGCTGGTGCAGGTGGTCGAGATGTTCATCAAGAAGGTCAGCCAGCCGCTCTACCGTGCGCTGGGCATATACCTTCCTCTGATCACCACCAACTGCGCCGTGCTGGGCGTGGCGGTGCTGAACGTGAACGAGGGCTATGGCCTGGGCTATTCCGTCATGAACGGCGTGTTCGGCGCGCTGGGCTTCACGCTCGCGATCGTGCTGATGGCCGGCGTCACGGAACGCCTCGAGACATCGAAGATACCGCAGGCGCTGAAGGGCTTCCCCATCACGCTGATCTCGGCCTCGCTGATGGCCATCGCCTTCCTGGGCTTTGGCGGGCTGGCCTGATCATGAGGAGGCGTGAATCATGTCCATCGTATTACCTATCGTATTCATGATCGCCGCAGCCGCGATATTCGGGCTTACCAATATGGCATCCTCAAAGGACAGGCCGGACGGCGCGCAAGGCATAGGCTGCGCAGGCTGCCATATGGCCGGATCGTGCACGAAGCGGTGCGCAGAAAAGGAGGACTGAACCATGCAGATCCTTATACCGACCGTCTTTCTGGCGGTGCTGGGCGCGGTCTTCGGAGGCATACTGACCGCGGCTTCCAAAAAGTTCCATGTTGAGATCGATCCCCGCATCGAAGAGGTGCGCGGATGCCTGGCGGGCGCGGGCTGCGGCGCTTGCGGCTATGTCGGCTGCGACGACTTTGCAGAGGCCGTGGTCAGCGGCAAGGCCCCCATCACCGGCTGCAAGCCCGGCGGGAACGAGTGCGCGCAGGCCATCGCCGCCATCATGGGCGTCAAGGCCGAGGAACAGGAGCCGCTGGTCGCGCGCGTGATCTGCCAGGGCTCGCGCGCCATTGCGAGGGAACGCTATATCTACAACGGTATTCCGTCCTGCCGCGTCGCGGCAGGCATCGCAGGCGGCCCCAAGCAGTGCCGCTTCGCCTGCATGGGTTTAGGCGACTGCATGGCCAAGTGCGCGTTCGGCGCGATCCACATGGAGGACAACCTTTGCGTGATCGACGAGGACAAGTGCACGGGCTGCGGCGCCTGTGTCGAGGAATGCCCCCGCGATGTGATACAGCTTCTGCCCAAGAGCAAGACGGTCTATGTCCAGTGCAGGAATTCCGACACGGCCCGCATGGCGCGCGACGTGTGCATGACCGCGTGCATCGCCTGCGGACGCTGCAAGAAGGCCTGCCAGTACGACGCGATCGTGATCGAGGGTGGCTTTGCGCACATACAGCCCGACAAGTGCACGCGCTGCGGCGAGTGCAGTAAGGTTTGCCCCTGCCACTGCATAACGCTGCCGACGACGGCCGCATGACCGTTGACTTTACATTTCTCTTAACTTGAACTATCGTGAGAAATGAGTATAATATTATGTTGAGGCTTTTTGCTAATACATATTGGAGGACGATCGACTATGAGAACTTCCCTTGCAAAGCTGGTTGCGCTGCTGTTGGTTTTGACGGTCGCGCTGACCGGCTGCAGCATGATCCAGGTCAACCAGGCTGAACTGACCAAGGACGAGACCGCCGCAACGGTCAAAAAGCTTGCGGACGCCGTCGTTGCGGAATACGACGGCGGCACCGTGACGCAGGCTGACGCCCAGCTTGACTATAACAGCATGCTGAATTACTACTATCAGTTCTACACCAGCTACTTCGGCACCGGTCTTACCCAGGACATGGTGGACCAGCTCAAGGATGACACCGTGCAGTCCGCGGTGAGCAACCGCGCCATACTTGCGCAGCTGGACGCGCGCGGCCTCTCCCTGGACGAGGACGCCCTCAAGGCCGAGGCGGCCGAAAGCTACAAGTCCTATTACGACAGCACCTTCGCATCCGCCGAGGGCAAGACCGACGAAGAAAAAGAGGCCAACACGCTGCTTTCCATGGCGCAGTACGGCGTGTCCGAAGAGACGCTCTATCAGGCGGAGCGCGCGGAGCACGCAACCGAGCTTGTGCGTGAGAACGTCGAGGCCGAGATCGAAGACGTGAGCGACGAAGACGTCAAGGCGCTCTACGATGAAAAGGTCTCCGATGCCGAGACGACCTATACCGACAACCCCGGCCAGTACGGCACCGACGCCTCGAACGATACGACCGTGTACTTCGTGCCTGAAGGCTACCGCTCCGTCAAGCATATACTGATCGCCCCCGAAGACGACGTGCTGACCGCGATGAACGATGCGCGCGACGCCGTCACCACGGCGCAGGGCGAGCTCGATTCCCTCTATGACGAGCTGAACGCGCTGGAGGATGCCGAAGAGGAAGCCGAAGAGGCCGTCGAGGGCGAGAACGTCGAAGAGGCGCTGGCCGAAGACGAGGCCGCCGAAGAGGAAGCTGCTGAAGACGAGGCCGCCGAAGAAGAGGCTGCTGAAGAAGAGACCGCTGAAGAGGATACGGAAGCCACCGAGGCCGAAGAAGCCGAGGCTGTCCGCACAAAGGACACGGTCCAGGCGGACATCGATGCCAAGATCGAAGAGATCTCTTCCCTCCAGGAGGCCGCTTCCGCCGCCGAGCAGGCCATGCTCGACAGCATCAAGGACACCGTCGATGAGGTGTATGCGAAGCTGGACGCCGGCGAGAGCTTCGACGACGTGATGGCAGAGTTCGGCACCGATCCCGGCATGCAGAACGAGCCCGGCAAGACGGACGGATATGCGATCTGCGCCGATTCCACCAACATGGTCAGCGAGTTCGTCGCCGGTTCCATGGCGCTTGAGAACGTGGGCGACTGGTCCAAGGAGCCCGTCGTCTCGACCTACGGCGCGCACATCATCTACTACAACGCGGATATCCCCAGCGGCGCCGTCGACTACGAGTCCGTCAAGGATACCGTGCACGACGAGGCGCTGGAGAATGCCCGCTCCGAGCACTACGACGCCGAGCTCGAAAGCTGGATCGCAGCGTTGAACCCCGTCTACAAGACTGAGAACTGGGTGGATGAGTTCTGATCCTCCCTTACCCACGACACCGGCAGTCCATGAGATTGCCGGTGTTTCTTTCATTGCATACGTGACACCTCCCGGTCGCATTTTTGCCCGTTTTTATCACAAATAACGCAAAAAGCATTGCTTATAAGCGCGCATTATGCTATAGTAAAGTGGTAAGAGGCTACACATGGACATGCACGACAGTTACCCTTTCCCAAACAGCCAGGAGGCGATGATCGAATGTTCAAGATACTCAGGAAGATACCGCTGAACCCCACAGTCACCAAGATGGTGATCGAAGCGCCGCTGATCGCGCGCAAGGCGCAGGCCGGGCAGTTCGTGATACTGCGCGCCTCTGACGATGGCGAGCGCATACCGCTGACCATCGCCGGATACGACCGTGAGCAGGGTACGGTCGACATCATATTCCAACTGGTCGGCGCGACGACCATGGAGCTGAACGCACTGAACGCAGGCGATTCCATACCCGACTTCGTGGGCCCTCTCGGACGCGCCACGGAGATCGCGGGGCTCAAGAAGGTCGCCATCGTGGGCGGCGGCGTCGGATGCGCCATCGCGCTTCCCGTCGCGCAGGCCCTGCACGAAGCCGGCGCGGTCGTCCATTCCGTCGTGGGTTTCAGGAACCGCGATCTGGTCATACTGGAAGATGAATTCAACGCCTGCTCGGACAAGGTCTGCATGATGACAGACGACGGAAGCTATGGCACCAAGGGCCTGGTCACGAATGCATTGGAACAGCTGATCACGGACGGCAACGTCTATGACGAGGTGATCGCCATAGGCCCGGTCATCATGATGAAATTCGTGTGCCAGCTGACAAAGAAATACAATGTCAAGACCGTCATATCCATGAATCCGATCATGGTTGACGGTACCGGCATGTGCGGCTGCTGCCGCCTGACCGTTGGCGGAGAAGTCAAGTTCGCCTGTGTGGACGGCCCTGACTTCGACGGCCACTTGGTCGACTTTGACGAGGCGATGAAGCGCGGCGCCATATACCGCGATTTTGAAGCGGCGAAGCGCGAAGAGACCTGCAACCTTTTCAAGAAGGAGGTAAAGTGACGTGCAACAGCGAAACATGAGTCCGAAGATGTGCCCCATGCCCTCTCTGGCCCCCGATTACCGCAACCATGTGTTCGAGGAGGTCGCCACGGGCTACACCTACGAGATGGCCATCGAAGAGGCACGCCGCTGCCTAAATTGCAAGAATCGTCCGTGCACGACGGCTTGCCCCGTGCGCATCGCGATACCCGACTTCATCGAACGCCTCGCCAACGAGGATATCGAAGGCGCATATGAGGTCATAAACCGTTCCTCTTCCCTGCCGGCTGTCTGTGGACGCGTGTGCCCTCAGGAGCGCCAGTGCGAATCGAAGTGCGTGCGCGGCATCAAGGGAGAGCCCGTTGGCATAGGCAGGCTTGAACGCTTTGTCGCCGACTGGCACAGGGAACACGCGCAGGGCGATGTCGTCCCCCCTGCCCCGAACGGCCACAAGGTTGCGGTGATCGGCTCGGGTCCCGCGGGCCTGACCTGTGCGGGCGACCTTGCAAGGCTCGGCTATTCGGTCACCGTATTCGAGGCGCTGCACATACCCGGCGGCGTGCTGAGCTACGGCATACCGGAGTTCCGCCTTCCCAAGAGCATCGTCAACAACGAGATCGACAAGCTTCGCGCGATGGGTGTCACGATACTAACCGACATGGTCATCGGCAAGGTGCTGACGATCGATGAGCTTAACGATATGGGCTTTGAAGCGGTGTTCATCGGCACCGGCGCGGGCCTTCCCCGCTTTATGGGCATACCCGGCGAGAGCCTGAAGGGCGTCTATTCCGCCAACGAGTTCCTGACGCGCATCAATCTGATGAAGGCCTATCTGCCCGGCAGCAAGACGCCTATACGCTGCGGCAAAAAGGTCGCCGTGGTGGGCGGCGGCAACGTGGCGATGGACGCGGCGCGTAGCGCAAAGAGACTGGGTGCGGACGAAGTCACGATCGTATACCGCCGCGGCATGGAAGAGCTGCCGGCGCGCAAAGAAGAGGTCGAACACGCCATCGAGGAAGGCATCGTGTTCAAGACGCTCACGAACCCGGTCGAGGTACTGGGCTACGAGAACAAAGAGGATCCGCGCGATCCGCGCAACGGCGAGGTCATAGGCATGCGCTGCGTCGAGATGGAGCTGGGTGAACCGGATGCCTCCGGACGCCGCAGGCCCATCGTAAAGGAAGGCAGCGAATTCACGATAGACATCGATACGATGATCATGGCGCTGGGCACGAGCCCGAACCCGCTGATCTCATCGACCACGCCCGGGCTGGATACGGACAGGCGCGGCTGCATCGTCGTACAGGGCGACGACGGCCTTACGAGCCGCGAGCACGTCTATGCCGGCGGCGATGCGGTCACCGGCGCCGCGACCGTGATACTGGCCATGGGCGCGGGAAAGAACGCCGCGGCCGCCATACACAAGGCGCTGCAATAACACAGACCTTATCGGGAGGAGGGGCCTCATGCGGATATGGCAAAGGACGTTTTCCCTGCTGAAGAGCTGTTGGAAGGTCGTCGTGCTGTTTGAGATACTGTATCGCCTCTTCTCCCGCTATGCCGTATTCCCGGCGATGCGCTTTCTTTTCAACACATGCCTGAGGCTCACGGGGCTCAAGTATTTCACGGGAGAGAATGCGCTTCGAATGTTCACGCATCCGGTCATGATCGGATGCATGGGTATACTCTTCATCATATTCTCCCTTACGACGATGGTCGAATTCTCCTGCCTGATAACCTGCCTGCATTCGGCAGAGCGGCGCGAAAACTACGGTATATTGCAGGTGGTCATCGAGGGGTTCAAGGATTCGTTCCGCATGCTGCACCCGCGCAACTTCATAGCGCTGATCATCACGGCGTTGCTGGTACCGCTCATACAGCTGCCGACGTCGACCAGCATGCTGCGCCTGATCGAGATCCCCTGGACCTCTCTTGCGGCGTACATGCAATCGTTCCCCTACAACCTGCTGGCGTTTACATACATCGCGCTGATACTCGCACTGGTGGCCCTGGTGCCGTGCGGCTACCAGTTCTATGTGGTGGAAGACCTGCACACGCGCGAGGCGCTCAGACGCGCCCGCAAACTCAACCGCCGCCGCGGCCTGCCGACGTTCTTGTCCGTACTGTCGATGGTGCTGCTTGCCATACTGGTCGCGTTTGGCGGATCCGCGCTGCTTTCGAAACTGCTGCAGAAGGGCCTGGCGGCTGTTACATCGGATATCAACCTGCAATACCGCATACGCCTACCCTTCGATACGCTGTTCCTGTTCGTCAAGAGCAGCCTGCCATCAGTCATGGCAGTATCATTGCTTTCCGCGACGTATTACACGCACAAGGAATGGCGGAATGAAAGGCTGCACGGGCAGGCGCTGCCCTATCTCAAGGACGCAAAGCGCTACAATGACATCACGTTCATCGTCGTGGTCACGATCTGCCTGCTTTCCATGGTGCTCTATGACACGGTGCTGCGTCCCACGCTCGTGCGCATCGACGCGTTCGATTTCCTTGCATCGCATCCGACGCTGGTGATCGCGCACAGGGGCGACACGCAGAACAACGACGAGAACACGATGGGCGCATTCAACGCCGCGATAGAGATAGGCGTCGACTATATCGAGCTGGATGTGCAGCTGACGAAGGACGGCGAGATCATCGTAAACCACGACAAGACATATGCGCGCGTGTTCGGCGCAAAGAAGAAGGTGTGGGAGGTCCCGCTCGACGAGACGCGCGATCTCAAATCGAAGCGCACAGGCGCCAATCCGCCGACGCTCCGCGAAGTGCTGACCGAATGCGATCCGCAGGCAAACTTCCTGATCGAGCTCAAGAACAACGGGCACGACGCCGCGCTGCCGGGCGCGGTGTTCGACCTGCTCACGGAGCTTGAGTGCGCGGACCGCTGTATCATACAGTCCTCGTCCTACCAGATGCTCAAGGACTTCAAACAGCTGGCCCCGGACATGCGCTGCGGCTACATACTTTCGTTCGCGCTTGGACAGTACAGCTCCCTGGAGGCCGTGGACTTTTACAGCCTCGATTCGAGCTTCGTGACGCAAAAGGTGCTGAACCGCATACATGCAGCCGACAAGGCGCTTTACGTGTGGACGGTCAACGACGAATCCCTCATGACCGACATGCTGGCCCTGGGTGTGGATGGCATCATCACAGACGACACGCCGTCCGCCAAGAACACGCTGCTGTCGCTCTCGAGCAATCCCCTGGACGAACTGCTCACGGAGCCTATCGACAGCATGCTGGCCATGGAAGGCGACCTTGCCGAAGAGGCTGAGAACACCGAGGCATAGTTTCCCATAGAGCAAGGGCAGGTCGCTCAGTACCTGCCCTTGCTTCTTGCTCGCATGCGCTCCTGCCTGACCGACCAACTCTTCAGATCGTTCCCGTCAAGCAGATGTTCCTTTTCACTTCCCCGCGCCTGTCTGACGTGCTGCGCTCGCCTGGGCGGCTGGGTGTCCTTTTCTCTCCGCTGCGTCCTGTCTGAGATCAGCGCAGGCGTCAGGCGTATCCCGCAGAGCTTTACGCCCCGCATCGCTCCCAACACCTTCATCGCCGCATCCTGTGGCAGCCCGACGACCGTCTTGTTCTCGTATATCTCGATCTTTCCGATCGTACTGCCCGGTATGTCGGCGTGGTCGGCGATCGACGCGACGATGTGTTTCGTCGTCACGCCGTTGCGCCGTCCGACGTTGAGCGTCAACCTGCGCTGTGCGACCCTATCGCGCTGCGGTTCCCTCTTGGGCAGAGGTATGTCGACAAGCCCGTCCGCCTCGTGCCTGAAGGCCAGGTCCAGCGCCGCGGCCGCGATGACCGCAGGATCTATGCCCTCCTCCCATAGCTTTCTGACCGTTTCGATGTGACGCTCCGACGGTCCTTCCCCGATCTTTTCCCTGATGCGGTCCGCATTTCTTTCTTCCAGCTTCAGCCGTATATCGGCGACGCTCGGTATCGGCACGACGGCGATGCTGCTGCGCGTGAAGCGCTCGATCTCGCGTATCTCCATCATCTGCCGCCTGCCGCTTGCCATCGTCAAGGCATGACCGAGCTTGCCCGCTCGGCCGGTGCGGCCTATGCGGTGGACGTAGATCTCTCCGTTTTTCGGAATGTCGAAATTGATGACGTGGTCCACATCCTGCACGTCTATGCCGCGCGCGGCCACATCCGTGGCGACGAGTATCGGTATGCGCGAAGATTTGAAACCTTCCATCACGCGCGTGCGCTGCGACTGGTTCATGTCGCCATGGATAGCTTCGCTCGCCCAGCCGTTCTTGTTGAGGAAGGCCTGTATCTCATCCGCCATGATCTTCGTGTTGACGAACAGCATGCAACGCTTCGGTTCGTATGCGTGCAGTACCAGGTTGAGGGCGTCCAGCTTTCGGCCCAACGGCACATCCATAACCGTCTGTTCTATCGCATCGAGCGTGACCTGTTCCGCGTGGATATGGACATTGACGGGCTCGTGCATGAAGGTTTCCGCCAATGAGAGTATCGCCGGAGGCATCGTCGCCGAGAACAGCCCGATCTGCCTTTCTTCGGGTATATCCTTGAGTATGACCTCGATATCTTCCCGGAATCCCATGCTGAGCATCTCGTCCGCCTCATCGAGTATGACGAGCTTGACGGAGCGCGTCGAAAGCGTCCCGCGCCGCATATGGTCCATGACCCTTCCCGGCGTGCCTATGACCATGTTGCACTTTCTGAGCAGCATGATCTGACGATCCATGGATGCGCCGCCATACACGTCCACGGGCCAGATGTCACGCATGAAGCGCGTGAGCTTTTTGACCTCCGCACAGCACTGCTGTGCCAGCTCGCGCGTAGGACAGAGTATCAAAACCTGGACTTCGTCGATAGCGGGATCGATCCGTTCCAACGCCGGTATTGCGAAAGCCAGCGTCTTGCCCGTGCCCGTCTGCGATTGCGCGACCAGGTCGCGGCCTTCGCGCAATACGGGTATGACCTCCTCCTGTACGGCCGTGGCCTCGGTGAAGCCCATCTGGTCGATCGCACGCTGTATGCCTTCGGCCAGGTCGAATCCATTGAACGTCATCATGCAGTCCATCCATTCTCTTAGAGTAAGGATATTCTACATTAGCTTCATCCCATGAACAATCCGTGTCCGGCTATTTCTTCGTTATATTGTCGGTCAAAGAACAGGGCAGATCGCGATCGATCTGCCCTGCCGTGTGGGATAATGCTTTACTCGTCGAACTCCTCGATGTCCTCGAACTCCTCAAGGCCTTCCTCTTCTTCGAGCTCCTCGCCTTCCTCTTCTTCCTCCTCGTCCACGATGATCTCTTCTCCGAAGTAGGATTCGAGTATCGC
>SVGK01000316.1 GCA_015056395.1 Clostridiales bacterium | reverse complement strand
GCGCCTTTCCCGACGACCTGTCCGGCGTCAGCCGGACAGGTCGTCGGGAAAGGCGCGGCCGGAGCATGTGGCAAAGTTCAGCTGTTTCCCCGTGAACCTGCGTATCATGTTGGGCAGCTTGACCGTGCCTATGTCGTTGCACTGCCTGTGGTGCGTGCAGCCCTCCGCCATCAGCACCGTGTCACCGTCCTTCAGCCGGTCGATCGCCTTCGCGCCGCGCGCCGCCGTGTCGAGGAATCCCTTCCAGCGCGCCATCAGTATCGAAAACGACGTGAGCGGCAGCGCGTCCGGCACGATGCGCGAGACCTGTGCGAATGCCTGGCTGTCCGTGACGACCAGCCGCGGCGCGTCTCTGAGGTTTCCAAGCGCCTTATCGAGCGCCTCCGGCTGTGTCACGACGGCATACGCATGGCTGTCCAGCACATCGCGCATGACCTGCTGCTGCGGCAGTATGAAGCGGCCCTTCGGCGCGCTTTCGTCGATGGGACACACGAGCACCACGGCGTCGTCCGGCCGAAGCAGGTCGCCGATCAGCCTGCGGCCGTCGTCCTCGCGCTTCGCCACGCGGCCGATCAATTCCTTGAGCGCGTATATCCCCTCGCCTGTGAGCCCGCTTATCATTATCTCATTGTCGGCAAGGTCCATATCCGGCGCGGCCAGATCCGATTTGTTGTAGGCCACGACATAGGGTATGCGATAGCGCCTGAAGCGTTCGACCAGCTGCCTGTCGATCCGGTTCATACCGAGCGTCGCGTCGACCACGAGCACAGCGACATCCGCCGTCTCGAGCACCTCGCGCGCCTTCGCCACGCGCAGTCTGCCCAGGTCGCCCGTGTCGTCGAGGCCGGGCGTGTCTATGATCACCACGGGACCCAGCGGCAAAAGCTCCATCGCCTTGCGCACGGGGTCCGTGGTCGTGCCCTTCGTATCGGACACGACGGAGAGCGGCTGGCCCGTCACCGCGTTGACCACGGTGGATTTGCCCGCATTGCGGCAGCCGAAAAAGCCTATGTGCAGCCTGTCGCCCGAGGGCGTTTCCTGCATGGACATCTGTTCACATCCTTTCCGATGGTATGAAAGGGCCGCCTCGTCCCCCGACGGGACGCGGCGGCCACATGTCTGTCCGGGACGCGGCACAGCCCGTCTTCCGCCTCAGAGTGCTTAGGCGTCAGGGGAGCTATCCGGGGAACTCATCTCACAGGCTCGAATAGGTTGCCTTCGCCTGTATGCCCTCCAGGCGGCCGATGGAGCCCGTCAGTGCGTTGATCGTGTTCATGGGCGCGTCGATCGCCACGGAGATGATGCTCACGCCCTTCTTCGGATAGGGAAGCCCCATGCGGCCTATGATGAGATCGCCGTGTTCGCTCAGCAGCCTGTTGAGCTCCGCGACGGCTTCCTTGTTTTCAACGATGATACTGATGACGGCTACGCGTGTCTCCATAATATCCACCTTTCCTCTATGAATAGTATAACATAGCCATTGTAAAGGTTCAAGTCTTCTTCATGCGCTTCATGAGCCCGGACCATGCGCCGCGCAGCTCCGTCCGCCAGCAGAACACTGCGCACAGCGCGCACGCGCCCAACACCAGCGCGCCGGCCTCAGGGCCCCGGTCCCCGCCGAAAAGCCACGCATCCGAGACCGTGTACAGCCTGAATACGCCGGCCCCACTCGCGTTCGGCCACGCGAACAGCCACCCTGTGGCGAGCCGCCAGCCGATGAACATGCCTGCTGATGTCAGGAGCCCGCGCCGCACATAGAGCTTCACGCCGGCCAAGCCCATCAATAACGCCGTGACGCTCCCCACGGGAGACATGGGCGACGACGTGACGAACATGAACATGAGCGCGCTCAGCGCGGCGTTTTGCGTCAGATCATATACGACGCGTTTGCTCACGATCTCGGGCAGCACCGCGGCCACGGCGATCGCGATCGCGTTCAGTATCGTTACGTACGCGGCCGCACCCGCAAACAGCGCGGGCTCGCGGCGCATGGAGTCGGCCACCAGCGCAAGAACGCTCACGCCTGCGCCCGCAGCCAGCCCGGCCAACAGGCCCCGCTCCACGCCCCTTCCGTTCAGGGCGAGCGTACGCTGCGTATGACGCCCGGCATAGGTGATCCCCAGCAGCGCCGGTACGCCGTATCCGACGACCATGGTCAGCGTGTATGCCGCCCATGCGCACACCTGTGCCCACGCCGGTAAGCGCACCACATCCGCTTCGGTCGCGCCCCACGCCTGGAGCAGCGCATCCAGCCCGCGCAGGCCCAGGTTCAAAAGCGCGTTGCGCAAAAGCCACAGCCCCAGCGCGATGCCCAGCGCCTTTATGCCTGTCTTCATTCGACCACCGCGTGTATGAGCTTCGGCGGCTCTACGGGCTCCCTGCCGAACTTCAGCGCGCTCAGCATGAGGTTGTACGCCCCGACCTTGTCGGACCTGTCGCCCACGTGCAGCGTGCAGACCGTCTCGCCGCGCTTCACGGGATCGCCCACGCGCTTTTTCATCACGATGCCCACCGCCGGGTCGATCTCGTCCGTCTTCTGCGCGCGGCCCGCGCCCAGCAGGCGCGCCGCGTCGCCCACGACGCTTGTCACGATGCCCGTGAGATAGCCGTCCTCGGGCGCCTTGATGTCCACAAAGGACTTCGCCTTCGGCAAGAGCGATGTGTCCTCCGTCACGCGCGGGTCGCCGCCCTGCGCGCGGATCATCTCGGCGAGCTTCCTGAGCCCATCGCCGTTTCGGATCTTCTCGTCGAGCATATCCACGCCTTCCGCCACGGTCTTCGCGACGCCGGCGTTGCGCAGTATGTGCGCGCCCAGCTCGAGCGACACGTCCTTGAGCGCGCCCTGCGTGCGCCCCGCGAGCACGTCTATGGCCTCCTCGACCTCAAGTGCGTTGCCTATGTAGTTGCCGAGCGGCTGGTCCATGTCCGTGATCAGCGCTGAGAAGCGCTTGCCGCTCAGGTTGCCTATGCGCAC
>SVGK01000049.1 GCA_015056395.1 Clostridiales bacterium | reverse complement strand
ACTCACGCTGCCGCTCAGGACGGCGCGCCTGGACGACGTGCTCCGGCGCATGCTGGAGGACTACGCCCAGCTCACCGCGGATACGGAATCGGACGACTACATACTGATCGAGACGGGCGGCACCACCTACCGCGTGGACCACGACCGCATACTCTACATAGAGGCGCTCGACAAGTACCTGGTCATACACACGGGCAGGCAGAACATCACGGTGCGCCGCTCGCTGGCGGCGATGGAAAAGACGCTGCCCGAGCAGTTCATACGCTGCCACAGGTCCGTGATCATCAACCGGCAATATGTGGAGCGCATACAGCTGAATGAGATGACGCTGACCATGACGAACGGCGACCTGCTGCCCATATCGCGCGGCCAGCGCGCCGCGATCAGGGGGCTGATCGACGAGAAGGGGGGATGACGCGTGAACGCGGAAAACATCAGCTATTGCTGTCGGCGCGAGGAGTTCGAGGCGCTTCGGCTGATGCTGAGACAGGGCGTGCCGCCGGGGCTTGGGCCGCTTGAGATGGACGAAGGCGCGTTCAGGACCGCGTGCGATTCCCTCGAGGATGCGGGCGTGCTTTCAAAGGACGGGGACGGATATGTGGTCGACAGGCTGTTCGCGTTCTTCGTCACGGAGATCGCGGGCGCGCAAAGCGCGTTCTCGCTGCGCGGGGGCGGCCGTCATGCGATCGTGTACGCGGCGGAGCACTGTGCCATGCTTTTGGAGCTCGCGGGCGGCAGCTGCACGATGACTTCCTTTCAGACGCTGTCTTCGGCAAGGGACATGCTCGCGGCGCTCTCGGGGCGCATGACGCCCCCGGTGGCGGTCGAGGCGTTCTCGCCCGGCGGAGAAACGGAGACGGCAAGCCTTCCGGACCCGCGTCAGGATCTGGATTCCCTCTATGCACTGTTCGACGGCTTCCGCGCGCAGGCCGGAAGCACACACGAAAGGAGCCTGTGATCCATGGAGACGATCATCGTTGAGATCTTCATACCCGCCGTGAACAAGAGCTTCGACTTCAGGCTGCCCG
Organism: Clostridiales bacterium; assembly: GCA_015056395.1. Classification (GTDB taxonomy): domain Bacteria; phylum Bacillota; class Clostridia; order Christensenellales; family Aristaeellaceae; genus Faecivicinus. The sequence continues at coordinate 12,407 of SVGK01000049.1, read as the reverse complement.
GACAGGGCCGCGTGTGCGATGTCGTGGACGAGATCATATGGATACTTGAGAGCACGCAGCAGAACCTGTCCATCGACAGGGCGTCGCCCATGCTGTGCGACGTGGAGCAGGGCGTGATACTGGATCCCGCAAAGCACATCGCCGAGACGGGGCTGCACGACAGCTCGAAGCTCGTATTGGTGTGAGCACTGTAATACTTTCGCAATATATACCGTGATAAGTTCATATCTTTTATATATATTGTTCATGTTAAGTTTTATTTTGTAATTCGGTCCTATTGACACGGATTGACGAATGAGGTATCATATTAGCTGATATATTGGTCATTCATGTTAAGATGATTCGACAAAACAGGATGGAGGCGTTCCCATGAAGTCCACGTTCAAGAGATGGCTTGCGATCGTCCTGACAGCCGTGATGGTGCTGTCGATGGGCGTGCCGGCGTTTGCCGAGGAGGAGGCCGCGCCCAAACCGGCGACCAAGGTCGAGGAAAAGGCCGAGACCAAGGCCAAGACCTCCGAGGAAAAGACCGAGGAGAAGGCCGAGAAGGCAAAGGCCGAAGAGAAGTCTTCCGACGCGAAGGCTGAGGAGAAGGCCTCCGATACGAAGGACGAGGCCAAGGCCGAGGACAAGGCCTCCGATGCGAAGGACGAGGCCAAGACCGAGGAGAAGGCCTCCGATGCGAAGGACGAGGCCAAGACCGAGGAGAAGGCCTCCGATGCCGACAAGACGGCGCCGGTCGCCGCAGGCACGGGAACTGAGGAACTGGGCAAGCCCGCGGCCGAGGCGGCGGATGAGCCGAAGGCCGATCCAACGGAGACTCCTACGCCCACACCGGCTGCGACAGTGACCCCCACGCCCACGCCGGCTCCTACGGAGGAGCCCACCCCGGAGCCGACGGAGGTCCCTACGCCCGAGCCGACGCAGGAACCCACCCCCACCCCGAAGCCTGAGTATGAGGTCTCCGGACTGCCCTCCCCGAAGAGCGGCCTGACCTATGATGGCGAAGATCATACGCTGTTTACCGGCAGCAAGGATGATATCGTCGTGATCGACAAGGCGACGAGAAAGGCGATAGATCCCTCCGCCGTGCGCTATGTCGTCGATTGGACGGGCTTCAACGGAAAGACCGAGCAAACGACATACAACAAGAAGCTCCCTCACGGCGTGAGTGCGGGCACCTATAAGGCGACGCTCATCATCAAATACGCGGGCGAGGAGATCTATACCAAGAGCTATTCGATCACGATCGAAAAGGCGAAGGGTGGCGTGCCCAAGCTCACCACGAAGAGCGACCTGGAATACACCGGCGAAGAGCAAAACCTGCTTGCGAGCGACGGCATAGACCGCACGGGTACCGTGATCGGCGAGAATAAGGGCTCGCTCATGTTCACGCTGCGGCACGAGGACGACAAGTCCGCGAAGGCCGTGAACAGCAAAGGCCTGAAGGGCACGAAGGCGGGCAAGTACACCATACGCGCCTGGATCGACTACGGTTCCTTCAACATCATAAACGCCGGCGAAGAGGGCGGCAGGGAGATTGCGGAATACACCGTGGAGATCGCGAAGAAGCCCGTGAGCATCGCCTGCGAGACGAAGGACCTGCCCTTCACCAACGGCGGCTATGCGCCCGGTGACTTCGTCGTCAGCGCAAAGATCCCTACCGGCACCGAGGCCGACGGGGACATCAAGCTGGTCAGCAGGCGTACTGTTTCGTTCTGCGATGCGAACGGCGGACCCACAGGCGAGGAAACGGTCGCTAAGGCGGGAACGTACTATATCAAGGTCGACATCACCGATGGCGGCAAAGAGGCCTATTCCAATTATGACATCAGCCCCGTCGTCAAAGCGGTGAAGGTCGCCCCTGCGCAGGACAATTACAAGCTGCATGCAGCCCTCGCGACAGATACCGAGATCTATGACGAGGGCAAGAGCTACACCGCCGAACAGCTGATCAGCGCTGAGGGCAACGGCGTGTACGTCCGCATACCCGCGACGAAGAGCAATATCACGCTCACGGCAGACCAGTATACGGCGAAGATCTACGACGTGACCGACGGCGCGAACGAGGAGGTCACGGAAGCCAGCGACGTCGGCACCTACAATGTGGTCATAACCCCGAATTATGACAAACTGCCGGACTACGCGGAGGGCAGCCTCGTGCCCGTCACGCTCAAGTTCACGATCACGAAGCGCACCGAGGGCGTGAGCCTGGCCGTGACGCTGAAGAACCAGGAGGAGCTCTATTACTACCAGCCGCGCGATCGAGAAGCGGCGGAGTTCGTCGAAAAGGTCGAGCTTTTGGTCGACGGCGAGCCTCTGCATACGCTCACGGAAGACGACTGTTCGCTGATGCTGACCAAGAACGAAGACGATAGAGGCTATACGGCCCTTCCCGTCGGCAGCTACTTCGTGCGCGCCACGCTCAAGAAGGCGTCCGACCTGGGCAGGAACTACAACATCAGCAAGTCGATCGAATGGAAGCCGTTCGACATAAAGCCCCTGCCGGTGACGGTGAAGGTGCCTGAGAAGGGCGAGGGCAACGCCACAGCCTACGGCAAGGTCTATCACCAGAGGACGGACAACGCGGCCATCGAAAAGAACTACATCTATACCGAGTGGGGCACTGAACTGACGAGCGATGTCGATAAGAGAGCGGAGGCAGAGCTCAACAGGAAGTCGCCCAAGATCGAGATCGACAGCGAAAAGAAGGTCAATTCCGAGACCGACGTCGCCGAGGGACCGTTCGAATTCAGGCTCTCCATGGGTGGCGAGACACTCAGGGACGGCGAGAATAAGACCGTAGGGAACTTCGATGTCACGTTCGATGGTAACGATCAGCAGTATGAGATCGAGCCGTTGAAAGTCACCGTAAAGGTCGACGCGGAGCCTGAAAACGCCGCGGCGCTCGGCAAGGTCTACGGCGCAAAGGACGATACCGATGCGATCGCCGAGAATTACGGCATATCCTGGGACGAGGGACTGGAGCTCTACAATCTCGGGGAGAAGTCCATCAGGAGCGCCATAGGCGGCAGGGTCGTGCGTGCCAAGGCGGGCGAGGCCGATGGCGAGAAGGCCGTCGAATACGACCTCTCGTTCGAGCTGCCCAGCGGCGTCAGTATCGCCGACGGCAAGAGCGCGCCCGATGTGGAGAACGGCAATTACGAGGTCACGTTCGACGCGAGCGGGAAGAAGTACACCATCGAACGCCTGTTTGTGTCCGTGACGGCGAAGGAGAATCTGTGGAAGTTCTATCTGCAGAACGACGCCATGTCCATGACGGAGGCCGGCGCTCTCGCGCCGATCGAGGCGAACTACGAGCTTTCATGGGACAAGGACAAGACAGAACTCACCAATGAGCAGATCGACGCGGAGCTCAAGAGCCTCGGCGCGCAGTTCTGCCGCGTGAAGGGCGACGATCCGAGCCGCGACGCCGCGCAGGAATACGATTTCAACTATCAGGTAGATGGGAAAGTATTCGACGAGGAAAACGCAAAGGATCAGGTCGGCGACAACTTCGAACTGGCCTATCTGTCCAACGGCAAGAAGTTCACGATCAAAAAGTTGCCGGTCACGGTGAGCACGGACTTCAGCGCGACTCCGGAAGCTGCAAGCAAGAACTACGGCGTGTCGGAGACCGACAAGCCTGCATACTTCGAATGCTATAAGATCGACTACGCGCCGATCGAGCTCGACGCCTCCGTCCAATATGAAGAGATCGACAAAGAAATCGACGGTCATGTCGACCGTGGATCCAGGACGGCGGACGCCGAAGACGTCACCGGCGAATATGTCGGAACGTATCCCTTTGAGTTCGTCGTCACGGACGGCACGATCGCGGCGAACGGCGATCCCCTCGAGGTGACGAATTTCGTCATCGCATTCACTTCGGATGATGTCTTCGAGATCAAGGCGATAACAGACTACGCCGTCAGCATCGAGGGCGCCACGAACACATCAAGTGAGTTCGTCGTCAAGTTCACGGGCGTCGATGCCGAGACCGCGCTTCCGTGCCCCATCACGATCAATGTCGAGGTGAGCGCCGATCTTGAGGGAACGGGTGCGACCATCGATGATAAGTCTGAAGCGCTGAGCTACACGGTACAGGGCTCCGCGGACAAAGATCAGAATAAATTCTACGTCGTGGGTATCCCTTATGCTTACAGCGGGAACGGCGTTGCGGGAACGTGGGAAGGCGGCCTGCCGGCGGTCGGCGACAGCAAGCTGATACTGAGCATGACCGTGCCTGGCCAGAACGGCGATGTGCCGCTGGAGTTCAGCAATGCGACCGCAGACGGTACGTTCGAACAGCCCATAACCAACGACCTGGTGTTCGCGCTGGACGCGGCCCCGACGGGCACATACGCCTCCCATGGCGACGGGACGTTCGCCATGAACAGCGCGGCTGAGATGGGCTTCGGCTATTCCAACCTGTTGCTTGACGAGCCGGTCATCTATACCGCGTCGACGTCCAACGCGGAAGGCGCGGTGGCCAGCAAGGGCGACAAGGCGTTCATGCATACGCTTTATGCCGACGCGAGCAGGGCCGAGATCGACATAAACGATACTATAGAAGAATGGGGAATCGTCCAGCGCATAGAGTTCGGCGGACAGGATACGTTCACCTATGTGACGATGAGCCATCCTCTCGGCTATTTCGAGCAGAAGGAATGCTGGCTGGGCTACGACACGGGCATCAACCAGAACAACGCGAAGGCCGACTTCGAGACGCGCGGCGACGCCATCAACGTGACGATCTCGGGCGAGCAGCTGAAGATCAAGAACGTCACGGGTGATTACCCCGTTTCGGGATTTGACGCGAACGCGCTCGTCTCCTCCGCGACGCTGCCGGTCGATTGGAAGAGCCAGGTCAACAACCTGCCGACGACGGGCACCAGCTTCAGCATAGAGCTGAGCGACGAAGTCGACAATACTCCGGTGACCATAAGCGTGTCCATGAAGGTTTCATCCGCGAACTCGCCCATCTCCATCCAGCTTGCCAACGGCAAGACCGAGCTCACCGGCATCGATTCGCAGCTGCAGTTCAGCGGCACCGCGCAGGGCTGGGAGGAAGTCCAGATCACGGTGGGCGGCCATACCGAGACCTTCATCGTGCAGGGCGGCGGCGCATGGGACGGCAGTTCGAATTCCTGGAATACGACGTTCGACATCGCTTCGCTGAACCTGCCCTACGGTGTTCCTGTGCAGGTCGACGCGAAGTACTGGGGCAACATCTCCGGCGGCTCCGCCAGCTACACCTTTACCTACGACCCGCGCACGATGCCCGTGCTGGTCACCTCCCCGATGGTCGAGGGCGTCGAAGTGCTCTACGGCTTCTGCGAGGGCACCGAGCTGGGCAACACCACGACGGTCACCTACCGCGTCAACCGCGGCGGCACGACCATCGAAAGCGGCGTGTCCGGCCAGGATCGCAGATACCTGAGCTACAACAACAAGGCTGCCAACGCGACCTACTACATGTTCGCGCTGGGTTCCCCGCTGCAGGCGGGCGACGAAGTGACCGTCACCTACACCGACAAGTACAACACGACCGAGGAGACCTACACTGTCTCCTCCGACACCTCGACCGTATCCGCGCAGCCGCTGGGCGTCGACGTGATCTCCGACCGCTCCGAGTACGGCACGAGCAAGACCCCGCGTCACTACTTCGTGCTCCCGGTCAGTCTGGACGACCTGCGCCAGGGCGAAGTGGTCGTGCCGCTGATGGCGTACACGGGCTTCAAGGCCGGCGACCTGACCATCGCGCTGAACGAAGGCCGCCTGAGCACCGTGCCCAGCTTCAGCCCCTACGCGGTGGACAAGTACGACGGCGACATGAAGATCGCGGTGTTCAAGAACAAGCCCAGCCTCTCCACGCTGGACGCAGTCGCCAACGGCAGCACCACCGTGGACCCGGGCACGTTCGCGGACAGCGACGCGGGCACCGTGTGGATCTACGCTTCGTTCGATGTCAAGCTCTATAAGGAAGCTGTGCAGACCGCCAGCTACCTGCCGAACGAATACTTCTTCGCGCCGCTGGCGCCCGATTCCGGCTACTGGGCCGACGCCGTCGACTTCGCCGGCATGCCCGAGACGGCCAAGGACGACTACTTCGACATGAACAGCAAGAGCTACGGATCGTTTGCGATTGCTGCGCAGACGCCTTCGAACACGGACATCTGATCCTAAAGCGAGATGGCGCGTCAGCCGCCTCATTGCAATGAGGCGGCTGACTTTGTGAAGGCATGACGAAAGACCCGAGGAGGGGACACCGCAATGAACAGACATGCCCGTTTCATCATCATGATCTCAGTGGCGCTGTGCGCGCTGGTGTGCATCATGTTCTTTGCCGTGCAGCCGCGCACGCTCACCGAAGCGCCCGTGCAGACGTCCGCGCCCACGCAGACGCCCGCGCCTGATGCGGAGCCCACGCCTGAAGCGGAGCCCGCATCCGACGCGGAGCCCACGCCGATTCCCACGGTGGACACCTCCGGCAAAGTGGCGCAGGCGATACTGGAAAACGACGCCCAGACGCACGCCATCGCCGCGGGCTACGCCAACAGCGCGTGGATCGACGGGGAGGGCCGCGCCCACATCGTGGGCGACAACGAATACGGCCAGTGCGACGTATCCGGCTGGCCCGTGGTCACGGCCGTCGCGCTGGGCGACAGGCACGCGGTGGGCCTGACAGAGGACGGTACGCTGGTGTTCTCGGGCGACAACGCCCAGCGCCAGTGCTCTCTCACGCCCACGGCGAGGGTGACTGCCATAGCGGCCTCGTCCTATGCAAGCTACGCGCTGCAGGAGGACGGGCGGCTGGTCATGGCGGGCGAATCAGAGGTCGAATGGGGCGCGGAGTCCGTGGTCGAGAACGCCATCGCCATGCGCGCAAGCTACACCCACGCGGTCGTGCTGAAGAACGACGGCACGGTGATCGCGTTCGGCAGCAACAAGCGCGGCGCGTGCGACGTGGACGGTTGGACCGACATCATGATGGTGGACTGCGGCTATGACTTCACCATCGCGCTGGACAGCGAAGGCACTGTGCATGTGGTCGGCCAGAACGACTACGGCCTCGAGGCGCTGGACGGCCTTACGGGCATGTCCGCCGTCGCCGCCGGCGCGACGGAGTGCCTGGCGATCGCGCCGGACGGCCATGTCACGGCGGCGGGCAGCAATTACTTGGGCCAGCTGGACGTGGACGGCTGGACGGACATCGCGGCCGTCGCGGCGGGCTACCGCCACACGATAGGGCTCACGAAGGACGGACAGCTGGTGGGCACGGGTGACGACGCGTTCGGCCAGCTGGGCCTGTACGACTGAAATATGTAAATGAGGTAGCGCCATGTCAAACGTGCTCGGTTTTATCACATCGAACGGTATCGCGCTCAGCGTGTACGTGATGATGGCGGTGATATTCATCATAGGGCTCGTGCAGTGCGTGGTCCCGCTGTATTCCATACGCAGGGCGCTGCGCACGGCGTCGTCCAGACTCGAGATGCGCACGGAGTCCGGCGCGTACATGTACGATTCGCCGACGTTCCTGTCGTGTAAGTATCTGGACGCCTGGTGGGAGCGATACATCGTCAACCTGCGCGAGATGCGCCGCACGAACGGCGACTGCGACGTGCTGGGCTTCATCAATTCGAACACGTGCATACAGGCGCCCACGCACAGCCAGTTCGCCGAGCTGATCCCCGGCATGATGACCACGCTGGGCGTGCTGGGCACGTTCATAGGCCTTGTGCGTGGCCTGTCGGGGCTCAACATGCAGACGGACGACATACAGATATTGCAGCAGTCGCTGGCAAAGCTGATCGAAGGCATGAACGGCGCGTTCTACACCTCCATCGCCGGCGTCATATGCGCCGTGGCGTTCCAGCTGATCCGGCGCCTTGCGATCACGCGCACGACGGACGCGCTGAATGCTTTCATCATGGACTGCCAGACGTTCGTCTCGCGCCCCTATACGCAGGACACAAAGCTGATCCAGACCATCTACGCGCTCCTGATCGAGGTGCGCCGCTCCAACGAATCGGTACAGGCGATGCTGCGCGAGCGGAAGGAGTGATCCCATGAAGCTGGATCAGAATTCGTTCATGGAGGACAACCGCGCGGAGCGGTTCACGCCGTGGACGTCCTATTCCGACATGTTCTGCTCGCTCCTGATGATATTCGTGCTGCTGTTCGCGTTCATCATGCTGCAGTATGTCTCCGTGAAGGCGAAGGACGCGCTCGCGCTGAGCGAGGCGCAGGCGTCGCTGGAGACGGCGGAGGGCCGCATCGCGGATGCGCAGAGCGAGACGGACCAGATGCGCGTGCTGCTGTCAGACGCCGAGTCGGACCGCGACGCGGCGCAGTCGCAGCTGGTCGTCATACAGGCGGAACGCGACAGCGCGCTTCAACAGGTCGATGCCGTCAACGTCACGCTGGCGGACCGCGAGACGGCGCTTGCGCAGACGCAGACGGACCTCGACAACGCGCTGATCGTCTTAGGGGACCGTGAGGAGGAGCTTTCCCGCGCGCATACTGACCTTGAGAACGTGAACATCGTGCTGGCCAACCGCGAGACGGAGCTTGAACAGGTCAGGACGGACCTTGAGAACACCGTGATCGTGCTGGGGGACCGCGAGGGTGAGCTCGCGCAGGCGCAGGCAGACCTGGCCGACAGCGAGGAGAAGCTGCGCACCGCGAAGGAAGAGCTTGCGGACGCGCAGGAAGCGCTCGCACAGACGCAAAGCGCACTCGAGGCGTCGCAGGCGGCGCAGAGCTCGACCCAGGGCGCGCTCGAAGCGTCGCAGGACGAACAGGCCGCCGCTGCGGACGAGCTGGAGACGCTGCGTGAAGAGCTCGCCACGACGAAGGCCCAACTGGAGACGTCGAACACGGAGCTTGCGAAGGCGCAGGGCGAGCTCGCCAGCACGCGGGTCGTGCTCGGCCAGACGCAGACGGATCTGGAGAACGCCCGCGCGGACCTGGCCGACAGCGAAGCGCAGCGCGAGGACATGCAGGCGTCGCTTGCGGACACACAGACGGCGCTTGAAGAATCACAGGCGGCGCTTGCGGACACGCAGGCGGACCTCGACAGCGCTCTCAGTGCGCTCGCCGACTCCGAGGACAGCCTTGTCGACGCGCAGGGCTCGCTGACCGCCGCGCGCGGCGAGAAGGACGACGCGCGGGCCGAACTCGAGCAGGCGCAGCAGACGATCGTCATACTTGAGGGCGAGCGCGACCAGGCGCTTGCGACTGTCGAGGACACGCAGTCTGCGCTGGACGCGGCGAACGCGCGCGTGATCGTCGTCACGGACGAAAGGGACCGGGCGCTTGGGTCGCTTCAAGACACGCAGGCCGAGCTGGACGACACGGTCATACTGCTTGAACAGGCGCAGACCGAGCGCGACCAGGCGCGCGCGCTGCTGGAGGGGTCCGACGCAGACGGGCTCGAGACGACGCTGGTCGAGACGCAGGACGCGCTGGCCGCGGCGCAGGCGTCGCTGACGGACATGCAGGCGGAGCTCGATGAGAAGCAGGCGGAGCTCGACAGCCAGAAGGACGCGCTGGCGCGCGTGTCGGGCATACGCTCGGACATCATTAGGTATATATCGGGCACGCTGCGCGACAACGGCATAGACCATCAGGTGGACTGGAGCACGGGCTCCATCGTCATGAAGGGCGAGATGCTGTTCGAGCTGAACCAGTCGACGCTGAGCCGGGAGGGCAAGGCGTTCCTGGATGCGTTCTTCCCGGTCTACTTCCGCACGCTGATGCGGGGCGAGTACGCGGACTCCATCGCGCAGATCGTGATCGAGGGACACGCCGACACGCAGGGCGAGTATATCCAAAATATGACGCTCTCCACGCGCCGCGCGGAGGCGGTGCTGGACTACTGCTACGGCCTCCTGAAGGATTCGCCCGAAGAACGCGCGCTGTTCATCGAGATGGTGACCGCCGGCGGGCGTTCCTTCGCGGAACCCGTCTACACGGCTGACGGCGAGACCGTGGATGCCGACGCTTCGCGCCGCGTCGAGATCAAGTTTACGCTGCGTGACGACGCGATGATCGAACAGATGAACGCGATCATAAGCGGCGAATGACCCGTGGCCCATTCAAACAGTTTATGGAGGGATTTTCCATGAGAAACATGAATAGATGTCGATTGTTCGCGCTGGCATTGGCGCTGGCGCTCGCGCTGTCCATGCCGGCTGCCTTTGCAGCCGAGATGGGCGTGGGCTCGCTGCAGTCCGTGCGCATCAACGGCGCGCTGCAGGACACGACGGGCATCTATTTCTTCTTCAACCTTCTTGACTCCAGGGGAGAATCCCTCGGCACGGCGTCGGAGCTGTACCACAAGGATCCGGGCAGCATAGAGGTCTATTCCGCGGACAAGAACCTGTACGTGGACAACGCCTGCAGCCTGTCCGAGCTCGGGCTGGGCACGCACTACTACGTCTGTGTGGACAGCTCCGGCTCCATGGTCGCCACCAGCCAGGTGCAGGAGGCGCTCACGACGTTCGTGATGAACCTGAACCCCGGCGCCTATTCAAAGAACGCCTGCTCCATCTGGACGTTCGGCACGGAGATCAAAAAGATCGTCACGCGCTCCAGCGATACTACGGAGCTGATCAACGGCATACAGAGCATCAAGCACAACGAAAACAACACCCACATGTACGAATGCATGTACAAGGTGGTGGAGGACGCAAAGCGCGACGGCAACGTCGTCATCATACTGATCACGGACGGCGTGGACGATCAGGGCGACCTGAGGAACAAGTCGGGCGCCGTGACCTACTCCTACACCATGATAAAGGACACGATCGAGCGCTCCGGCGTGCCGGTCTACGGCATCATGGTGCCCGCAAAGAAGGGCATGGGCGCGCAGAACACGGACGAGCTGCGCAACCTCTGTTCGTCCTCCGGCGGCAAGCTGCAGACGCTCGAGACGGTCTCGGACGGCAGCGGCATATACTCCGTCATGCGCTCCGTCAAGGACATAGGCGACGACACCTCCGCCGTGCACGTGCGCGTGTTCAACGACGGTTCGCTCCCGCAGAACGGCACGACGTTCGGCATCAACGCGGAAGTGAACGGGCAGTGGGTCAAGAGCAAGCGCAACTACGAGCTGCGCTACAACCAGAACACATGGCCCACGCCCTCGCCCACGCCGGAGCCCACCGCGACGCCCACGCCCGTGCCCACGCCCTCGCCCACGCCTCGCCCCGTGGACACGCCGAAGCCGACCGACACGCCCACGCCCACGCCCTCGCCCACGACGCCGGTGACGTTCGCGCCGGTGACGCCCGTGCCCACGCCGGAGCCCACCGCGACGCCCGAGCCGGGCACGCTTGCAAAGCTTTCCATGTGGTTTACGGACCACTTCACGGGCGACGGGCTGCGCCAGAACTGGTGGATGCTCGTGGCGGCGCTGGTGCTGCTGATAGGCATCGTCATACTGATCGTGGTGCTGGTGCTGAACGGCCGCAAGCGGCGCGCCGCCGATCGCATCGCGCCGACCAATGACCCTATCGCCTCAGGCAATGTCAGCAAGGATAAGACGATCCGCAGCGGCATGGCGGCGGGCTACGACAGCGGCGGGACGCGCAGGAGCCCGACCAACCCGGACATGGGCGCGCCCTACGCAGTCGACCCGGGCGCACCGGCGCGCGCGCCCAGGACGGGCACGACGCGCGTGGACGGCCAGGACGTGTTCTCGACATCGGTGAACACGGGGTCCCGCTCGGGCACGGTGCGCATGGCGGATCCGGGCGTAGGATCCACGGGCACGGTGCGCTTCGCAAGCGAGAACCTGGGCACGGAGGTCCGCATAGAAGAGCGCCGCGACGCCGAGGGCTACCGCAAGGAGCACACGCTCTATCTGAACAGGGAATTGAACATAGGCCGCATACCGCCCAATGACCTGGTCGTCAACGATGTGCACGTGTCCTCGCGCCACCTGCGCATAAGCCATGAGACGGACGGGCTGTACATCGCGGACCTGAATTCCTCCAACGGCACGCGCGTCAACGGCGAAAAGCTCACGGGCATACAGCCGCTGCGCTCGGGCGACATCGTGATGATCGGCACGACCACGCTGAAGGTCACGTTCCAGCTGTAAGAATAAGTACACTGCCGAGGTGAAGACCATGTTTGACAAGATACGCGGACTCCTTTATCTCCTTCCCGCGGGACTTCGGGACAGGTGGTGGATCATACCCGTGGTATGGCTTGCCGTGATCGGCGTCGTGGTGCTGGCCGTCACGCTGAACGGGCGCAGGAAGCGCCGCGCGTTCGAGGCGTACATAGCGCCCACGGGCACGGGCGATGCGCCGACGAACAGCGATGCGCGCGGTACCGTGCGCACGGACATGTCGCACGTCGTGTCGCAGCCGGCCGAGCCCGCGCAGCCC
>SVGK01000315.1 GCA_015056395.1 Clostridiales bacterium | reverse complement strand
GGGAAGCGCGGGAACTTCGCCACGATGTAGTCGAGGCTGGGCTCCATGGCCGCCGTGCCGCCCGCGACGGGGATCTCCTCGAGCAGCATGCCCATGGCGATCTTCGCCGTGACGGAGGCGATGGGGTAGCCCGAGGCCTTGCTCGCCAGCGCGGACGAGCGCGACACGCGCGGGTTGACTTCGATCAGGAAGTACTCGCTGGTGGTGGGATGCAGCGCGAACTGCACGTTGCAGCCGCCCTCGATCTTGAGCTCGCGTATGATCTTTATGGCGGAGTCGTTGAGCATCTTCAGGTCGCGGTCGTTGAGCGAGAGTATGGGCGCCACGACGATGGAGTCGCCCGTGTGCACGCCGACGGGGTCGACGTTCTCCATGCCGCATATTGTGATGGCGTGGTCCGCGGAATCGCGCATGACCTCGAACTCGATCTCCTTATAGCCCTTGACGCTCTTTTCGACCAGTACCTGGTGCACGGGCGAGAGCCTGAAGCCGTTCGTGCCGACCTCGATCAGCTCTTCGTCGTTGTTGGCGAAGCCGCCGCCCGTGCCGCCCAGCGTGAACGCGGGGCGCAGCACGACGGGATAGCCTATGCGGTGCGCGGCGGCCAGCGCCTCGTCCAGACTGTAGGTGATCTCCGAGGGTATGACCGGCTCGCCGATCGACTGACACATCTCCTTGAACAGCTCCCTGTCCTCGGCGCGCTCGATGGAATCCGACGGCGTGCCCAGAAGCTGGACGTGGCACTCCTTGAGCACGCCCTTGCGCTCAAGCTGCATGGCAAGGTTCAGGCCCGTCTGTCCGCCTATGCCCGGCACGATGGCGTCGGGGCGCTCGTAGCGGAGTATCTTCGCCATGTACTCAAGCGTGAGCGGCTCCATGTAGACCTTGTCCGCGATCTGCGTGTCCGTCATGATGGTCGCGGGGTTGGAGTTGCAGAGTATGACCTGGTAGCCTTCTTCCTTGAGGGCCAGGCAGGCCTGCGTGCCCGCATAGTCGAATTCTGCCGCCTGGCCGATGACGATAGGGCCGGAGCCTATGATGAGTACCTTTTTGATGTCTGTGCGCTTAGCCATGTTGACCTCCCGGAGTCAAGTGTCGATTTGATGGTTGAAGACCCATTATGATGATCAGGCATTTGATTCCGAATTCCGAATTCCGGATTCCGAATTGTGCCATACTCGTCTCCCCTTATACCACGTCTCAAGGCATCGGCCCCGCACGCGCCATCCTTCGAACGGCGTCGCCCTTCCCATGGAGAGGAAGCGGCCGGTATCGATCGTGTATCCCGCTTCGAGGTCCCACACGGTGGCTTCGTCCTCGTCGAGCGGTATGCCGAAGCGCCTGCGCGGCGCGAAGGCCATCAGGTCGATGAGCCTTTCGAGCGTTATGACGCCCTTCCCGACCAGATATGTGTACAGAAGCGGGAAAGCCGTCTCCAGCCCGATGATGCCGAACGCGCTCCCATCAAGGCCCTTTGCCTTCTCTTCGGCGCTGTGCGGCGCGTGGTCCGTGGCGATCATGTCGATGGTGCCGTCCGCCAGCCCCTCGAGCAGCGCCTCGCGGTCCTCGCGCGCGCGCAGCGGCGGGTTCATCTTGAAGCGTCCCTCTTCCCTGAGGTCGTCCTCGCAGAGCAGCAGGTAGTGGGGCCCGGTCTCGCAGCTCACGTCCACGCCCTCGCGCTTGGCATCGCGTATCAGCGCAACGCTCTCCTTTGTCGATATGTGGCAGACATGGTAGGCGCAGCCGGTCTCCTTGGCAAGCTTCAGGTCGCGCTCTATGGGCCCCCATTCGCTTTCGGAGCATATGCCCCTGTGGCCGTGCGCCGCCGCGTAGCGCCCGGCGTGTATGCAGCCGCCGTGCAGCAGGGCGTTGTCCTCGCAGTGCGCGGCGATGACCTTGCCGAGCGCCTTTGCCTTCAGCATGGCCGAACGCATCATGTCCTCGCCCTGCACGCCCCGGCCGTCGTCCGAGAACGCGACCGCGCGCGGGGCCATGCCGTCCATGTCGGCCAGCGCCGCGCCCTTCTCGCCCACGGTGATGGCGCCGTAGGGCAGCACGCGTATGCAGGCGTCCATGTCGATCAGCGCAAGCTCGGCTTCGAGCGTCTGCACGCTGTCCGGCACGGGGGAGAGGTTGGGCATGGCGCAAACGCAGGTGTATCCGCCGTGCGCGGCGGCCAGGCTGCCGGTACGTATCGTCTCTTTATAGGAAAACCCCGGCTCTCTGAAATGTACGTGTACATCACAGAAGCCGGGGAATTTGACGATACCTGCGCCACGGACGGGGGAAAGATCGAGAATATTCGGGGAAGTCTGCATCATCGTAAGCGTCCCTCCTTCGCGCCCTGCATGGGCAAAACAAAACGCCTGCCCGTCGGCAAGCGCAACAAATCAAGCATGCGCATATACTGCGCCTCGCTTACGTCGATATGAAGCCTTGCCGATCTCCCGGATCGTCTTAAAGTGCGTTTTCTTGAGGGATTATAGCATGACGGACCGCACGTGTCAACGTAGCTGAGGGTTAAAGTTCGTGAACAGAGAACGCACGGTAAAATTTGTTAGGTAAAATGTGGTGGCAAATTGTGGACAATCATCCCTTGAAATGGTATAATAGTGGCAAATCGTGTCAGAAAGGGCGGTGAGGCGGCATGGCGCAGGCGTTTTCGGGTAATTATGCCTACAACATCGACCCCAAGGGCCGCATCACCGTGCCCGCCGTATACCGCCCGGCGCTGGGCGAGCACTTCACGCTGGGTCTGAACCACCAGATGAACGCGCTGGCGCTCTATCCGAAGGAGGAGTGGGACGAGACGAACAGGCGCCTTGACCGCATCTCCGTGACGGACGCGCGCGGCATGGCCTATGTCCGCCTGATCAAGGCGTTCTCCTATCCCGACCAGGAGCTTGACCAGCAGGGACGCATATTGCTGCCGGCGACGCTGCGCGAAAAGGTCCACCTGGACAAGGCCGTCACGATCGCGGGCGTGGGGCGCTATTTGGAGATCTGGGATACCGACAGG
>SVGK01000314.1 GCA_015056395.1 Clostridiales bacterium | reverse complement strand
GTGAAGACGCAGTTCGGCTGGCACCTGATACGGCTGGACGGCAAGGGGACCTCAAAGCCGCTCAGCCTGAACGAGGCGAAGGACGCCATACGCGAGCACCTGCTCAACGAAAAACGCAGGGCCGCCTATCAGAGCAAGGTCAACCAGATGAAGATCATGTATCCGGTACAGCGGTGAACGATGGGGCTGCCTTGAGGGGCAGCTCTTTTTATGTCGTGAACGACGGGACAAAAGCTCTTGACCTTTTTGCGTTTTCACGATACAATAATAAAAAAGCGCATGGAGGGATGCCCGTGATCAATGTCGGCATCATAGGCTGCGGCAAGATCGCCGCGCTTCGTCATGCGCCCGAGTTCTCGGCAAACAACGGCTGCAGGCTGGTCGGCTTTTACGACTTCGTGCCCTTTCGCGCACAGGCGCTGGCGGACCAGTTCGACGCCAAGGCGTTCGGCTCCATGCAGTGCCTGATCGACAACGTGGACGCCGTGAGCATATGCACGGCCAACAACGCGCACGCCGCCGCGACCATACAGGCGCTGAACTGCGGCAGGCACGTGCTGTGCGAAAAGCCCATGGCCACGACGCTGAAGGACTGCGAGGACATGGCTCAAGCCGCGCGCGCCGCCGGCCGCGTGCTCATGCTGGGGCACGACCAGCTGTTCATGCCGGTACACCAGAAGGCGCGGGCGCTAATCGCCGCAGGCGCGATCGGCCGGCCCATCACGTTCCGCACGACGTTCGCGCACGCCGGCCCAGAAAGCTGGACGGGCACGGGCAACACGTGGTTTTTCGACAAGCGCCGCGCCGCCATGGGCGCGCTGGGCGATCTGGGCATACACAAGACGGACCTGATACGCTTCCTGCTGGGCGAGGACATCGTGCGCGTGAACGCCGTGACGGCCACGCTCAACAAGACCTATCCGGACGGCTCGCCCATCACGGTGGACGACAACGCCGTCTGCATCTACGAGATGGAAAGCGGCGCCACGGGCACCATGCAGGTGAGCTGGACCTCCTATGGCATGGCGGAAGACAACTCCACGCGCATATGCGGCACGGAGGGCACGCTGCACATCATGGAGGATCCCGCGCTGCCGCTCATACTGGAGACAAAGGACGGCGCGCGCGAGTGCTGGCCGCCCGATGCGCTTCTCCCGATGGAGGCGCACCGCATCGGCACCGGCGTGATCGACGCCTTCCTGTCGGCCGTCGACGGAGAGCCCTCGCCGGCCGATTCCACATCCGCGCTTCGATCCATGCGCGCGATATTCGCGGCGGAGGAATCCGCCCTGACCGGGCGCGCGATCACGATACGTCATTATAATCATGAGGAGGAATACCAATGAAGAGACCTGTAAACATCTGCTCCGGCCAGTTCGGCGACATACCGTTCGAGGATCTGTGCAGGCAAATGCACGAGCTGGGCTACGACGGCTTCGAGGTCGCCACGCAGTCGCACGTCGACGTGTACAAGATCGTCTCCGACGAGGCGTACCGCGAGGCGTTCAAGGCGACGCTCGCCAAATACGACATGCAGATCGGCGCGCTGAGCGCGCATCTGGCCGGCCAGTGCGTGGGCGACAACTGGGATCCCCGCCTGGACAACTTTGCGCCCAACGCCATATCCGGCCAGCCGGAGAAGATACGCGAGTGGGCCATCGACTTCATGAAGACCACCGCGAAGGCCGCGCAGCTGCTGGGCGTCAAGGTCGTCACCTGCTTCCTGGGCTCGCCGATCTGGGCCATGTGGTATTCCTTCCCGCAGACCACCCCCGAGATGGTGGACGCGGGCTTCAAGAAGATCAAGGAGCTGTGGACGCCCATATTCGACGTGTACGACGAATGCGGCGTGAAGCTTGCGCTGGAAGTGCATCCCACCGAGATCGCCTTCGACTATTGGAGCACGAAGCGCCTGCTCGAGGAGCTGGACTACCGTCCGACGCTGGGCATCAACTTCGACCCCAGCCATCTGCTGTGGCAGGGCGTCAACCCCGCCATATTCCTGCGCGATTTCGCGCCCTATGTCTATCACGTGCACATGAAGGACGTGAAGATCAACAAGGACGACCGTGCCGGCGTGCTGGGCAGCCACATCGAATTCGGCGACACCCGCCGCGGCTGGAACTTCGTCTCGCTGGGCCACGGCGACGTGGACTTTGACGCCATAATCCGCGAGCTGAACCAGATGGGCTATCACGGCCCGCTGTGCGTCGAGTGGGAGGACTCCGGCATGGAGCGCATGTTCGGCGCCAAGGAAGCCTGCGAATTCACGCACAAGATCAACTTCGAGCCCAGCGACGTGGCGTTCGACGCGGCGCTGAAGAGGGACTGACGCCCATGCAGAATCTCGAGGCCGTGCTGGAGGCCATACTGTTCGTGTCCGGCGAAGCGGTCAAGGTGGAAGACCTGGCGCACGCCATGAACCTGACCACGACCGAGCTGAAAGAGGCGCTCGACGCGCTGGGCGACCATCTGCTCACGGAGAACCGCGGCATACAGCTGAACCGCTCCGGCGAAGCGGTGTTCCTGTCGATACGCCCCGCGTATGCGCCCGAGGTCGAAGCGTTCCTGCAGCCGCTGCAGAAGCGCCCGCTGAGCCAGGCCGTGCTCGAGACGCTCTCGATCATCGCCTACAGGCAGCCCTGCACGCGCGGCGACATCGAGGCCATACGCGGCGTCAAGTGCGATTACTCCGTGCAGTCGCTGTTGGACAAGGGCATGATCGAGGCGTGCGGGCAGCGCGAGACGCTGGGCCGCCCCACGCTCTATCGCACGACGGACGCCTTCCTGCAGCACTTCGGCATCGAGACGCTCGACGACCTGCCCACCATCGATCTTGCGGAGACCGAGGGCGAGATCGGGGTATAGCCAGGGAGAACGACGGGACATGACACCACCGTACATTCGTGTGCGGTGGTGTTATTTATTTGGTCGGCGATATCCATTATGTGATACTAATCTCAACTTAGAGTAGCGATAATATCCAATCACGGCCGGTAATGCTTTTGACCGTTTCAGCAGAGATGGA
>SVGK01000313.1 GCA_015056395.1 Clostridiales bacterium | reverse complement strand
CCCCACCGACAAGTTCCAGCGCGCCTACATCGAGACCAAGGAGATGCAGTATCTCTACAACGACGGCGATTTCTATTACTTCATGGACCTGGAGACCTACGAGCAGCTGCCGCTGACCCACGAGCAGGTCGAGGATTCCATACAGTTCGTCAAGGAGAACACGAACGTGACCGTGCGCTTCTTCAAGGGCTCTCCGTTCTCCGTGCAGGCGCCTAACTTCGTCGAGCTCGAGGTCACCGAGACCGAGCCGGGCTTCAAGGGCGATACCGCCGCGAACACGACCAAGCCCGCCACGTTCGAAACGGGCCTGACACTGCAGGTGCCGCTGTTCATCGAGATCGGCGATGTGCTGAAGATCGACACGCGCGACGGCGGCGAATATCTGGGACGCGCCTGATGATCGTACCGCAAGGGGCACAGGCCGGGGCGATACCCGGTCTGGCCCTTTATTCATAATAAGGGAGGTAGAAAGCATGTCTGCTGCCGATACGGGTAAGAAGGTGGGCTATCTCAAGGGCCTGCTCGAGGGAATGGATTTCAGCGACAAGGAAACGCGCAGGAAGCTGCTGCACGGCATCGTGGACGTGCTGGGCGACCTGAGTGACCGCGCGGACAACATGACCGACCTGATCGTGGATCTGAACGACTATGTCGAGAGCATCGACGACGACCTGAGCTCGCTGGAGGACGGCGATTCGCCGATACACATCGACGAAGACTACGACGAGGACGACGAGCTCTTCGGCGGGAAGGACACCCCGCTGCGGCTGCTCGACGATGACGACGAAGATGATGATGACGAGGACGACGAAGACGACGAGGACTGGGACGACGACATGGAGGGCGACGAGATCGTCGACGTAGGCGTCTGTCCCGAATGCGGGCAGCCGTTCCTGTTCGAATTCAACATGCTCGACGAGGAGACGGGGCGCTATGCCTGCCCACACTGCGGGAAGGTCGTCGAGCCGGAGGATCCCTCGGAGGACAACATGAAGATCGCCAAGAGGATCGATTGACCATGGCGGAGCTGCACGATCTCTACACGGCGGATCGCGCGCCGACAGGCGAGACCATCGCGCGCGGCGAACGCGTGCCCGAGGGGCGTTTCCGCATCATTGTACACGTCGTGATACTGAACGACGAAAACGACATGCTGATACAGCGCAGGCAGCCCTTCAAGGAGGGATGGCCGGGGCGCTGGGATCTGAGCGTGGGCGGCAGCGCCGTGCACGGCGAGACGGCGCGCATGGCCGCTGAGCGCGAGACCGGCGAGGAGCTCGGGCTGGCGCTGAAGCTTCCTGAAGAGCCGCCGGCCATCACGCTGCGCTTCAGCGGCGGCTTCGACGACATATTCGTGGCGCGCAGGAACGTGGACCTCAATTCGCTGGCGCTGCAGCCCGAGGAGGTCGCTGAGGCGTGCTGGGCGTCGAAGGAACAGGTGCATCGCATGATCGACGACGGGGCGTTCATACCCTACAAGCACGCGCTGATCGACCTGTTGTTCTCTTACACGGGGAAGGGCGACGGCGGGCGTGATATCTGAACGGGACCGACAGGCAGAGGGCCGTTGCGAAGACGGCCCTCTGTTCTTATGCATGCGATGGCCAGACCTATAATTTTTTTCTTATGCGATTATCATTTTTATATTGACAAAGCCCCTCTCTTGTGCTAAACTTGTCATCGTTGGGCTTGACGAGTCCCAAAGATAACCGAAAGGGGCAATACCTTTATGGCGATCAAGATACTGATGCTGGTCATATTCTTCGGCGTGATGGTGGCGGTCGGGCTGTACTGCCGCCGCAATTCCACGGACGTCAACGGCTTCGTGCTGGGCGGCCGCGCCGTCGGCCCGTGGCTTACGGCCTTCGCGTTCGGCACGAGCTACTTCTCGGCGGTCATATTCGTAGGCTACGCCGGGCAGTTCGGCTGGAAATACGGCATGTCCGCCACGTGGATCGGCATAGGCAACGCGCTGATCGGCTCGCTGATGGCGTGGGCGATACTGGGCCGCCGCACGCGCATCATGACGCAGCAGATCAACGCGCGCACGATGCCGGAGTTCTTCGGCGCACGCTACGGCTCAAAGGCGCTGAAGGTCGGCGCGTCGGCCATATGCTTCATATTCCTGATACCCTATACCGCGTCGCTGTACAACGGCCTCTCGCGCCTGTTCAGCATGGCGTTCAACATCGACTACACGGTCTGCATCGTGATGATGGCGGTGCTGACGGGCGTGTACGTCATCGCGGGCGGCTACATGGCCACGGCGATCAACGACTTCATTCAGGGCATGATCATGCTCGTGGGCATCGTGGCGGTGATCGCGGCCGTTCTCAACTCGAATGGTGGCTTCATGGCGGCGTATCAGGGCATGGCGCAGGTCACAGACGGCGCTTATGCCGACATGCCCGGCGCGTTCGCGTCGTACTTCGGGCCGGATCCCTTCAACCTGCTGTGCGTGGTGATACTGACCTCGCTGGGCACGTGGGGCCTGCCGCAGATGGTGCAGAAGTTCTATGCCATCAAGTCCGAGAACGCCATTTCGAAGGGCACGATCATATCCACGCTGTTCGCGTTCGTGGTGGCGGGCGGCTGCTACTTCCTGGGCGGCTTCGGGCGTCTCTATGCGGGCCAGATCGAGCTGACCGAGGCGGGCGTGCCGGTGCGCGGCTATGACGACATCATACCCACGATGCTGCAGAACCTCTCGCCGCTGCTGATCGGCGTGATCGTGATACTGGTGCTGTCCGCGTCCATGTCGACGCTGTCCTCGCTGGTGCTGACCAGCTCTTCCACGCTGACGCTGGACTTCCTGAAGGACAACATCATCAAGAAGATGGACGAGAAGAAGCAGGTGTTCATTATGAGGCTTCTGATCGTGGTGTTCATCGCGATCTCCGCGATCATGGCGGTGGTGCAGTACAGGCAGAACGTGACGTTCATCGCGCAGCTGATGGGCGTCAGCTGGGGCGCGCTGGCGGGCGCTTTCCTGGCGCCGTTCCTCTACGGCCTGTACATGAAGCGCACGTCCGGC
>SVGK01000312.1 GCA_015056395.1 Clostridiales bacterium | reverse complement strand
TGGGCCTGCTCATGGCCTTCATGCCGGCGCTGGCCGAGACCGCTGACGGCACTGCGGCGGAGGCCGTGGAAGATGCAGTGGAAGAGGCCGCCGAGGCGGCGGAAGAGACCGCGGAAGCGGCGGAGGATGCGGCGGAAGAGACCGCTGAGGAAGCGGAAGAAGAGGAAGCGCCGAAGAGCTGGTTCCAGACGGCCTTTGGCGAATTCAGCGAGGCCAGCCCCATCACGCTGGTCATGATCGCGGTGCTGCTGGTGCTGGGCGTGCTGCTGATCGCCACGGGCAAGGCCAACTGGACCTCCGGGAGGCTGGTTCTGGCGGTCACGTGCTTCGGCGGCGCCACCGTGCTTGCGCTGGTCAGCCTGTTCAGGTCGCTGGGCAGCGAAGGCGGCACGGGCCCATACATCGTCACGATCGTGGCGCTGCTGGTTGTCATGGCGCTGGTCATCTGCATCCAGCGCAGGGAGAAGTGGACGTCGCGCCGCGTGGCCTACGCCGCGATGTGCATCGCCATGGCGTTCATATTGAGCATGATCAAGCTGTTCCGCATGCCGCAGGGCGGCACCGTCACGCCGGCGAGCCTGCTGCCGCTGATACTGTTCTCGATGGCCTTCGGGCCCGTGCAGGGCGTCGTGGTCGGCATCGCATACGGCCTTTTGCAGCTGATCGAGGATCCCTACGTCATACACCCGATACAGCTGCTGGTCGATTACCCCATGGCCTTCGGCGCGATCGCGCTCTCCTCGCTGGCCATGCTGCTGCCGACGAAGGATATGCGCGTCAAGCTGCCCGTGGGCGTACTGCTGGGTTATCTCGGGCGCTACATCATGGCCGTGCTGAGCGGCGTGGTGTTCTTCGCGGAATACGCGGGCGAGCAGAACGCGCTGGTCTATTCGCTGGTCTACAACATCTCGTACCTGGGCATTGAAGCGGTCATCACATGCGCGATCTCGTGCATACCGGGATTCGCACGGATACTCGAGAGCATGCGGAAGAAGTGACCATCAGCGACGCAACAGAGGCCGTCTCATGCGAGGCGGCCTCTGTTGCGTTGCATATGGCGTCAGGAATACTTGATCGTCGGGTCGACCAGCGCGTATACGATGTCCGTCAACAGGTTCGTCGCAAGCACGACCACCGCCGTCAGCAGGCATACGCCCATGATGACGGGATAGTCGCGCCCGGTCACCGCGCTCATCGTGATGAGTCCCAGGCCCGGCCACGCGAACAGCTGCTCCACGATGATCGCGCCGCCGAACAGCGCGGGTATCTGCATGCCCACAACGGTCACGATGGGCAGCAGCGCGTTTCGGAACGCGTGGCGGCGTATCACGTTCCTCCGGCCTATGCCCTTTGCGGCCGCCGTGCGCAGATAGTCCATCTCCATGATCTCGAGCATGGACGAGCGTATGTAGCGTATGTTCGTGCCCGCGACGCCCGCCGCCAGCACGATGGACGGCATGACCATGTGCCGCGCCACGTCGCCCACACCGCCGCCCGTGCCCGCCGTGGACATGCCGCCGCTGGGCAGCCATCCGAGGCGCACGGTGAACAGGTATATCAGCACCAGCGACAGGAAAAAGCCCGGTATGCTCGACAGCACGAACGAGAACGACACCACGGCGTAGTCGCGCCGCTTGTAGCGGTGTACGGCGGAATAAACGCCGCCGGCGATGGCTACGATGAAGCCCAGCGCGCTCGACGCGCCCATGAGCAGAAGCGTGGGCCCGATGTGGCTGCCGATCAGCTCCGACACGGGCTGGTAGCTCTTGTAGGAATAGCCCAGGTTCCCCCGAAGCACCTCAGAAAGCCACGTCAGGTACTGCCGCCAGACGGGCTGGTCCAGCCCCCAGCGCTCCGCGCGCAGCGCGATGCTGCCCTGCGTGATGCGCGGGCCCGCCAGCATGTCCAACGGCGATCCCGCCAGGGACATTATGGCATAGTCTATGATCGTGATGCCCAGCAGCACCGGCACGGCCAGCACGAGCTTTTTCAGTATGTACTTCCACACGGACCGCCTCACCGTCCTTTCCCGCGCGCTTCGGTGCAGCGGGACATGTGCCCCGCTTCGCCCGGCACGGCGCGCAGTCCGTCGTCGCGGCCGCGGCACGCCTGCGATGCGTACGGGCAGCGATGCAAAAGCGCGCAGCCGTTCCCGGGCGCGGCGTCGTTCACCTCGCCGATCAGCGAGACGCGCGCCCTGCCGCGTTCCGCGTAGTCCGCGGAGGGCGCCGCGTCGATCAGCGCGCGCGTATAGGGATGCGCCGGACGGTCGAACACGTCCGCGGCGCCGCCCGATTCGACGATGCGACCCAGGTACATCACGGCGATGTCGTGGCTGACATACCTGACGGCGCTCAGCCCATGGCCTATGAACACGCAGGTGAGCCTGAGCTCCGCCTGCAGGTCGCGTATAAGGTTCAGTATCTGCGCCTGCACGGACACGTCCAACGCGCTGACGGGTTCGTCCAGCACCACCAGCTCCGGCTCCAGCGCGAGCGCGCGGGCGATGCACACGCGCTGCCGCTGCCCGCCGGACAGCTCGTGCGGATAGCGCCCGAGCAGGCCCACCGGCAGGCCGACCATGTCCATGAGCTTCGCAGCGCGCGCGTCAGGCGCAGACACGCCATGGCAGCGCATGGGATCCGTCAGCAGCGCGCGCACGCTCTTGCGCGGATTGAGCGAGGAGCCGCTGTCCTGGAACACCATCTGGAACTTAGGGCGCATGGGCCTGCGCGCGCGCTCCGCGAGGGCGTCCACGCGTCGTCCGTCGAAGTATATCTCGCCGGAGGTGGGGCGTTCGAGGCCCATCATCATGCGCGCCATGGTCGACTTGCCACACCCGCTCTCGCCCACGATGCCGAGCGTGCGGCCCCTGGCGACATCGAGGCTCACATCGTCCACCGCCATCTGCATGCGGCCATGCAGCGCGTTCACGCCCGCAGCGCGGTACTGCTTCGTCACGTGTTTCAGCTGCATCACGGACAAGGCTCAAGCACCTCCCCGGTCACATCCGCCGTACAGCGGGACAGGTGTCCCGCG
>SVGK01000311.1 GCA_015056395.1 Clostridiales bacterium | reverse complement strand
CGGGCGGCGCCTACGCCGTTCGGATGTACTGCCTGGCCGTGATACCGTGTGGCATGAGCCTGATATCCAGCGCGTGCTTCCAGTCCATCGGCCGGGAAAAGATCGTGTTCCTGATCAACCAGCTTCGCACTTTTGTATGCTTCCTGGCCTTCGCGCTGATATTGTCGCGGTTTGGGAGCCGGTGGTTCTGGCTCACGTTCGCGGCGGCAGAGCTGTGCGCCATCGCGATATGGGCGCCCGTCAGCCGCGCCCACAGGCCCGAGGACACGGGCACGGTATTCACATATCTTCTTGACGCCAATTCCGCCGATATCGCCGACCTGCTGGACCGTTCCATGGCCTTTTGCGAGGCGAACGGCGCCACGCCAAAGCAGCTCTACTACGTGTCGATGTGCGTGGAGGAGGTCTGCCAGGCGATCATAGAGAACGCCTTTCGGAAGGAAGGCGACGAGTACATACAGCTGACGCTCTGCTTTGAGCAGGACGGGACGTTCGTCTTGCACATGCGCGACAACGCCGTCGGCTTCAACCCGTTCGACATGAAGACGGGCCGCGACTACGACGACGCGGAGAACCTCGCGTCGCTGGGCATACAGATGGTGCGCACGAAGGCAAAGAGGTTCTTTTATCGCCGGTACATCGGCTTCAATACGCTGACGGTGGAGGTCTGAGCCCGACATGGATGTCGCCGTGCGCACTGCCCGAAGGAAGGATATACCCGCGCTGTGCGGGATCTGGCGGGCATGTTTTCCCGATACCGAAGACTACATACGCTATTTCTACCGCGAGAACTTCGAGCGCATCGCCGTGTGGGTCCGCACGGTGGACGACGCGCCCGTGAGCATGCTGCACCTGTTCGACGCCGCGTTCGCGGACGGGGGATATTCGCGGCCCGCAAAGCTCATATACGCCGTGGGGACGCATCCCTCGTACAGGCGGCAGGGGCACATGGGGCGTCTGCTGGAGGCCGTCAAGGGACGGGCGAGGGAAGAGGGGCATGTCCTCTTCCTGAAGCCCGCGACCGCGGAATTGACAGAGTACTATCGCTCGTTCGGGTTCGAACCCGACGCGCGCTTCCGCGTCGTGACCATACGCCCGGGAGAGCGCGTGCCCCTGCAGACAGACATGCTTTCCGCGCAGGAGTATAACCGCCTTCGGGACATCGCCTTCTCGGGCTACCCCTACGCGAAGTGGCCGGACCGGCACGTGCAGTGGTGCGTGGACGAGAACGAGTACTGCGGCGGCCGGACGCTTTCCGTCATGCTGGACGGCGAGACGCATTTCGTGATGGGCGCGCCGCAGGGCGACACCCTGCTGATCACGGAGACGGACATGGGCCCATCGCAGCTGGAGCGGGCCGGCGGCGCGCTGTGCGCGCTGTTCGGCGCTGCGTCACTCAAGGCGTATCTGCCGGACCATGTCTGCGGGAAGGGGGAGGAGATCGTCTCCTCCGCCGTCTACAACGCCCCGCTGCGCGATACATATGTGAACCTGATCATGATCTGAGGGGGAGGAAGATCCATGTCGAGCAAGCAGAAGACGAAGACGAACCGCCTGGTCTCCCTGCGGTTCAAGTCCGTGGTGACGATGGTGCTCACGGTCTTGATACTGTCCGTCATACTGGTCACGATCAGCTACCGCGTATATGGCAGGACCATGGACGGACACTATAAGACGCTCACGTCGCACCTGGCGAAGACGACCGCGCTGCAGCTGGACGCAGACGCGCTCATGTACTACTACGACGCGGTCAAGCAGATCGGCGAATACGACGAGGACAGGTATCAGAACGATCCCGCCTACCGCGCCGACTATGACGCGAAGGCCGACGCCCTCAAGGACGAGCGGTACATGCGCATGCTGGACCTCATGTTCGAGATCAAGGACTGCAACGAGATCACGTATCTCTACGTGCAGAAGCTCGACGGCGACCTGTGCACCTACATCATGGATGCCGACCGCACGGAGGAGGTCTGCCAGCTGGGCACGACGCACGAGGTGTCCGGCCCGACAAAGGAGACGCCCGATCCCGAGAACGGCATACCCGCGTTCATCACCAACGACGCCTACGGCTGGCTGTGTACGTCGATGGAGCCCGTGCGCGACGCGAACGGAAACCCCGTGGCCCTTGTGGGCGTGGACGTGTCGATGGACCAGATCATGGCGGACCGCGCCATGTACCTGCGCAATATGATACTGATCACGGGCGCCGCGATCGCCGCGCTGATCGCGTTCGTGCTGATCGTCCAGAACTATTCGCTGATCAGGCCCATCAACATGCTCTCCGCCGCGGCGCGTTCGTTCGTGGAAGACCGCAACAGGGGGAAGACGGACGTATCCGCCATATCGCGGCTGGACATCCGCACCGGCGACGAGGTCGAGACGCTGAGCGAATCCATCAAACAGATGGAGCGGGACATCAACAGCTATATCACGCACCTGACCGAGGTGACCGCCGAGAAGGAGAGGATAGGCGCGGAGCTGGACCTGGCGAACCACATACAGTCCTCCATGCTGCCAAGCGTGTTCCCGGCGTTCCCCGACAGGCCCGAGTTCGACGTATTCGCCACGATGCACCCCGCCAGGGAAGTGGGCGGCGATTTCTACGATTTCTTCATGGTGGACGACCGCCATGTCGCCATCGTGATGGCGGACGTCTCCGGAAAGGGCGTGCCGGCGGCGCTGTTCATGGTGATCGGCAAGACGCTGATCAAGGACCGCACGCTGCCGGGCACGGATCTGGGCGATGTGTTCACGCAGGTCAACAACGTGCTGTGCGAGTCCAACAGCGAAGGACTGTTCATCACGGCATTCGAAGGCGTGCTGGACCTGCTGACGGGCGAGTTCCGTTTCGTGAACGCGGGGCACGAGTTGCCGTTCGTCTATCATGCGGGCGGCCGGTTCGAGCGCTACAGGACGAGGCCGGGATTCGTGCTGGCGGGCCTGGAGGGCGTACGCTATACGAGCGGCTCGTTCACGCTCAGGCCCGGCGATAGGGTGTTCCTATACACGGACGGCGTGACCGAGGCCACGAACGCCGACGA
>SVGK01000310.1 GCA_015056395.1 Clostridiales bacterium | reverse complement strand
AGCCACCCCCACGACATCAACATCACCAAGGAAGCCCCGAACTACTCGCTGCACGTATAAAGTTTTCGAAAACCCGCCCGCACGCGTTTACAAACGGGCGGGTTTATGATACAATGCTGATTGGCGCATGATGCGCTTTTGACAGGTGCCGTCTGCTCGGTTTGTCGAATCACTCCGACGACATACTTGGCTGCACGGGCATACGCAAACAGGAGAAAGGAAGAATACCTACCATGACCAAGCAGGAAATCATCTCTACCTACGGCCGCCACGAAGGCGACACCGGTTCCCCCGAAGTCCAGATCGCGCTGCTGACCGAGCGCATCAACCACCTGAACGAGCACTTGAAGGTCCACAAGAAGGACCACCACTCCCGCCGCGGCCTTCTGCTGATGGTCGGCCAGCGTCGTGGCCTGCTCGACTATCTGAAGAGCACCGACATCGAAGCCTACCGCGCGCTGATCGCGAAGCTGGGCCTGCGCCACTAAGGGATCATTTCGGCACAAGGGCTTCATCATCAAAGCGCCGTCGCCCTGTCAAAAGGAGCGGCGGCGCTGATTTAAGTAATTCGCCGCGTTTCCGCCTTTCGGAGTGAGGACGGCGGCACGGCACGGTACAAGGGCGCGCGGACGCTAGGATGCGGAAGGGTTTTTCCGCAGGCGTGCGTCTGCGCGCACGATCTACATCCCATTCAGAAGGAGGATGACAAATGGATTTCAGAAGCTATACCATGGAGCTTGGCGGCCGCAGCCTCACGCTTGAGTTCGGCAAGTACGCCGAGCAGGCGACCGGTTCCACATTCGTACGCTACGGCGACACCTGCGTGCTGGTGAACGCCACCGTCGCCGACACGCCCCGTCCGGGCATCGACTTTTTCCCGCTCTCCGTCGACTTCGAGGAGAAGCTCTATTCCGTGGGCCACATC
Source organism: Clostridiales bacterium (assembly GCA_015056395.1). GTDB lineage: Bacteria > Bacillota > Clostridia > Christensenellales > Aristaeellaceae > Faecivicinus. Next base: position 2,133 of record SVGK01000310.1, on the reverse strand, counting down.
CCCGGCTCCTGGAACCGCCGCGAGGGCCGTCCCGCCGAGAAGGCGATACTGACCTCCCGACTGATCGACCGCCCGCTCAGGCCGCTGTTCCCCAAGGGCATGCGCCATGACGTGGCCGTCGTGGCGACGGTCATGTCCGTGGACCAGGACAACATACCCTCCATACCCGCCATGATCGGCGCGTCCGCCGCGCTGGCGATCTCCGAGATCCCGTGGGCGGGCCCCATCGGCGCGGTGAACATCGGCTATATCGACGGCGAGTACATCGTCAACCCCACCGTCGAGCAGCGCGAGGAATCGCTGATGGATCTGACCGTGGCCGGCACGTCCGAGGCCGTGCTGATGGTCGAAGCGGGCGCCAAGGAAGTCTCTGAAGAGGTCATGCTGGGAGCGATACTGTTCGCCCACGAAGAGGTCAAGAAGATCGTGGCCTTCATAAACGGCATCGTCGCCGAGATCGGCCACGCGAAGCGCGAGTTCCCGCTGCAGCTGCCGGGCGACGACGTCAAGGCGGCCGTGCGCGAATATGCCTATGAAAAGGTGCAGTGGATGTTCGAGACCTTCGACCGCCACGAGCGCAACGCCCGCGAGGAGCAGGTCAAGGCCGAGGTCGCCGAACACTTCGCCGAGCAGTTCGAAGGCCGCGAGACCGAGGTCGGCGACGCGCTGTACGCGATACAGAAGGAAGTCATGCGCCGCCACATCATCGACGACGGCGTGCGCCCCGACGGCCGCAAGCTGACCGAGGTGCGCCCGATCTGGTGCGAGGTCGGCGTGCTGCCGCGCCCGCACGGCTCCGGCGTGTTCACGCGCGGTCAGACGCAGGTCATGACCATCGCCACGCTGGCGCCCGTGTCCGAGCAGCAGATCATTGACGGCATCGGCACGGAAGACCGCAAGCGCTACATGCACCACTACAACTTCCCGGGCTATTCCACCGGCGAGGCGAAGCCCATGCGCAGCCCCGGCCGCCGCGAGATCGGCCACGGCGCGCTGGCTGAGCGCGCGCTGCTGCCCATGATACCGCCGGTCGAGGAGTTCCCGTACTGCCTGAGGCTGGTCAGCGAGGTCATGAGCTCCAACGGCTCCACCTCCCAGGCCTCCGTGTGCGGTTCCACGCTCGCGCTGATGGACGCCGGCGTGCCGATCAAGCGCCCCGTCGCGGGCGTGGCCATGGGCCTGATCAAGGACGTCGAGAACACCGGCAAGGTCGCCGTGCTGACCGACATACAGGGCCTTGAGGACTTCCTGGGCGACATGGACTTCAAGGTCGCCGGCACGTCCCAGGGCATCACCGCCATACAGATGGACATCAAGATCAAGGGCATCGACGAGGCGATACTGCGCCAGGCGCTGGCGCAGGCCTATGACGGCCGCATGCACATCCTGGGCAAGATGCTCGAGGTGCTGCCCGCGCCGCGTCCGGAGCTGTCCCGCTACGCGCCCAAGATCACGCACTTCATGATCAACCCCGAGAAGATCGGCGAGGTGGTCGGGCCGCGCGGCAAGACCATCAACAAGATCATCGAGGAGACCGGCGTCAAGATCGACATCGAGGACGACGGCAGCGTGTTCATCGCCACCGAGGATGCCGCCGCGGCGAAGAAGGCCAGGCAGATCATCGAAGGCATTGCGATGGATCCCGAGGTGGGCTACGTGTTCACCGGCAAGGTCGTGCGCATCATGACATTCGGCGCGTTCGTCGAATACGCGCCCGGCAAGGACGGCCTGCTGCACATCTCCAAGCTGGCGAACGGCCGCGTGAACACCGTCGAGGACGTGGTCAAGATCGGCGACGAGATCGAGTGCCGCATCGCGGAGATCGACGACCAGGGCCGCGTGAACCTGGTGCGCAACGACATCGAGTACGACGATCCGTCCATGCCCTCCCGCAGGCCCCCGCGCCGCGACGGCGACAGGGGCGACAGAGGCGGCCGCGGCGGCGACAGGAGAGGCAGCCGCAAGTAAGCGCCGACAACAGAGTCATCACGATCAACAGGGCTTTCCCCATGTCCCCATCGGGAGTATGGGGAAAGCCGTATTTAGTTTTGCATGACCCAAGGAGGTTCCCCATGCCTTTCGACTTCACCACACTCCCCAACGGCGTGCGCGTCGTGGGGGAACGCATCGACC
>SVGK01000048.1 GCA_015056395.1 Clostridiales bacterium | reverse complement strand
ATGGTGGCCTTGCGGAACTCCGCCATGACCTCGCGGCCGGAGAAGCCGCCCTCCGCGCCCACGGGGTCCTCGCAGTAGGCCAGGCATTCCTTGAGCCCGGGGGCGATCTCAAGCGCCTCCTTGAGGCTCCAGCAGCCGTTGGGGTCCAGGTCCACGCGCGCGTCCGGGAAGGCCGCCTTGATGGCCTGCACGGCCCTGAGCTCCTCCTTCGGCGCCAGCACGCCGCCCTTGAGCTTGAAGTCCTCAAAGCCGTACTTTTCGTGAGTCGCCTTCGCAAGCGCCACGATCGCCTCCGGCGTGAGCGCCTCCTCGTGGCGCAGGCGGTACCAGTCACATTCGCCATCGGGTTCCGCCTCGTACTCCAGGTCGGTCTTTTTTCTGTCGCCTATATAGAAGAGGTAGCTCAAAAAGCGCACGCGCCTGCGCTGTATGCCGTCGCCCAGCAGCGCGGCGGCGGGCACGTCCAGGAACTTGCCCATGAGGTCCAGAAGCGGCGCCTCCACCGCGGTCACCACGTGCACGCCCGTGCGCTGGTCGAAGGTCTGCAGGCCGCGCACGTCGTCTGTGATGTTGGCGTCGAGCCAGCCGCGCACGTCGTTGAGCGTCTGCTTGTAGTCGGCGATGCGCGTGCCGACCACCAGGTGCTCTATGTCGTTGAGCGCCTTCGTGATCTTCTCGCCGCCGGGCACCTCGCCTATGCCTGTCGCGCCGTTCGAATCGGTCAGCACCACGACATTGCGCGTGAAGTACGGCGCGTGCGCGCCGGAGAGGTTCAGCTCCATGCAGTCGTGGCCGGCTACGGGATAGACCTCCATCTTTGCAACAGTGGGTATCGCGGGCATGATGGCTCCCTCCTTATCCGCATTACTGCTGCACACAGTATAGCGAAAAACGGGGAGGATTGCAACAGGAATTTGGGGCGTGTCGGGAGGACCGTCCCTCTGGCACACTATTCATTCAGCATATTCAACGAATGTAAAGCCTCTCGCTTCGGCAAACGCCTCTGCCGCACTGCCTGTCGTACCATAGATGACGAGATCAGTACAATTCCGAAAAGCCGACGGCGAGATCTTCACAGTTCCGGCGGGGATATAGATCTGGCGGAGGTTCGTACAATCAACAAATGCATCAGCGATCTCTTCCAGTCCCTCGGGACAGCGGAACTGCGCCAAACTGATACAGTCATAAAATGTATGAGTATTGATTGAAGTCATTGAATCGGACAGGGTCACGTTCGTCAGACCTTTGCAGCCGCCAAAGGCGGTATTCCCGAGATAGGTCACAGAATTCGGGACAATGATATCCGTCAGGGCGATACAACTTTTGAATGCAGCGGATTCGATATATGTCACAGAGTCGGGAATGCTGATGTTCGTTAAGTTGTAGCAATCGCTGAAGGCATCGTTATGGATGGTAACAACGGTGCCGTGTAGCGAGATGCTCGTCACGTTTTCGCAATCGGCAAACGCCCGGGTACCGATACGCGTCACAGGCATACCATCGATGCTTGACGGAACACTTACTTCCGTTTCGGATCCCAGATATTTTGTAATGACGCATTCATCCCCAATGATCTCGTACCGATAATCACCTGCGATGATTTGAGGGATCTGCTGGATGCTGTATCCATACGCCGTCCATTGATTGTACGCATATGTACCTTCCACAGCGTAAACATGCTCCAGCGGACAACCTTCGAAAGGATCCTCCCCGATATGGTTGAGTGAAGAAGGAAACGTCACCTCCGTGATGGGGCACATGGCAAAGGCCTTATCACATAAATATGTCATTCCGTATGGCAATACGATACTGTCTATTTTTTCGCAGCAGGCGAATGCGCTTTCCCCAATCGTTTTTAAGCGTTCAGGCAGACAAATGCCCTCCAAACCGCTGCAACCGTAGAATGCAAAATCACCGAACGCGGTCATGTCGGCGGGAAGGTTTACGCTTGTCAAGCTGCTGCAGCCATAAAAGGCATGGTTTGATATGCTCCTGATCGAGTCGGGAAGGACAAGGTCCGTCAAACGGCCGCAGCCATGGAAGGCATACATCGGAATGGAAGTCATGGAATCGGAAAGGACGACGCTCGCCAAACTGCTGCAGCCGTAGAATGCATAGCTATCCAAACTCTTTACAGAATCAGGGATCCTGACATGCGCTAAACTGCCGCATTCATAGAATGCATATGAACCGATATACGTTACGGAGTCAGGGATGTCCACCGATGCAAGGCTGTTGCATTTATAGAACAGCCTGGTGTCGATCCATGATACCGAGTCGGGAATGACGACGTCTGTCAGATTCTGGCAGCTTTCAAAAGCGCCTTCTCCGATCGAAGTCACCGAGTCGGGAATACCGATGCCGGTCAGGCTGATACAACTCGCAAATGCTCTTTTTCCGATCGATACGATCGAATGAGGGATCACAACATCAGCGAGACTCCAGCAGGCCTCAAATGTAGAATACTCGACAGTGGTTATGGATCCAGGGATAACGATGCTCGTCAGCCCTGTGCACCAAGAGAATGCCTGCGGTCCGATAGAGATCACCGAATCAGGAATGGCGATACTCTCCAGCGCTTTACAGCCATAGAACGCCTCGTGCCCAATAGAAACTACGGAATCGGGGATAGCGACGCTCGTAAGTTCATCGCAGTTTGCGAACGCCTCTTCTCCGATAGAAGTTACAGAGTCGGGGATTGTGACGCTCGTCAGTCTACTGTTGTTTTTAAATGCAGCCTCTCCAACCCCGGTCACGGGAACTCCCGAGACCGTCGGAGGTATCCTCACTTCCGCACCGGTACCGATATAGTAGGTAATGATGCACTCGCCATCCTGTATCGAGTATTGAAAATCGCTTTCGGGGGAGTAGATATACCCGTTGGCCAGCGCCCAGTCGTACGCATAAGTCCCTTCCTCGGCAATTACATCGCCTACGGTCGCTTCTTCAAAAGCGTCGTCTGCTATGGATACAAGCGATCCGGGGAGTGAAACGCTTCCGATCACGCTCTCCGCAAAGGCCCTGCTTTCGATCCGTTCGAGGCCGTCGGGCAATACGAGGCTTTCGCCGTTCACATCCATGAACGCCTCGGTTTCGATCACCTTCAGATCGGCAGGAAATGTAAACACACCATCGTCCGCCAGCGCGGAAACGAGGCCCGTCAACACCAGCAGGACAACGGTGCACACAACTACGGCAAAATGCTTCGATGACATAACATCACTCCGATCTATACTCATTCTCTGATATCCCTCTGACGATACTGGCCGGCCGCCTGTCAGGCCGCAGCAGTCATATCCATCGCATATCCATTCTACGTTCTCACCCTCATCAGCAGGTTCATCGGCACCCATGCGACGGACCCGTTCCACTTTATCCGCCCCCATACGCCGCCGCTCACGTGCAGCCCGCGATAGCCCGGGGCCGACAGTACGTACAGAAGCGTGCCGTTGGGGACCGTGCCGAGCTCACGCGCGCCGTCATACGTCGCCCGCGGCGAATCGTTGACGTTCACGCAAAAGTCCTGCCAATTCGCAACCACGTACCATCCCGCGCCGACGTCGCCATATGCCGCGCGCTCCTCCGGCGTAGGCAGCGCCCGCTCCGCCAGTTCTGCGATCTCGCCGATCAGGTCGGCGTCGCTTCGCTCCACGGACGGATGCGGATCCGCAAGGCCGTATCGCTGCCGCTGTTCGGCGGCGCGTATGAAGCTGAAGCCGTATCCTTCCATTCTGGGAGCCATGGTCAAGACCGCTTCCCACAGCGTATCGGGATCACAGAACCGGCACACGCGCAGCCTCTGCAGCGCGGGCGACCTGGTCATGCGGTCGCCGTACAGGGCGTGCAGCCCCAGCATCGCTATGCGCAGAGCCGCCTGCGCCGAGAGCTTTTTTTGATGCACGGCCTTCGGATCCTGATCGGCCGGACGCATCGATACAAAGAAACCGTACAGCTCAATGAACTCCGCGTCGGCGCCGGCCTCGTACAGATCGTCCTCCAGCGCCGTGACAGCGCTGTGGACCGACAGCGGGTTCAGATCCGGATCTATGACGGTGGCCGTCCATACGACGATGTGGAGAAGCGCCTCGGGATCCAGATACTCCTCCGTCGCCTGGTACAGCTTGACCGGCATCGAATGCGGGACTGTGCGGTTCATCAGATTGCTCAGGCCGCGCGGCGGGTTCCTGCGCGGTTCAAAATAGACAGACAGCGCCGGCTCGGGTATGCCCGCGGCAAGGAAACAGCGCCAGAAGCCGGTCTGCGTGACGCCCAATGTCCTGCTCAGCATCGGTATCGTGGCATACGAATTCCCGATCCCCGTCGACAGAAAGCGGTAGAGATTTCGCGCTGTAAGGAGTTTTCCCCTCATTCCGGTTCGACCTCCGGCGTCGGTCAGATGGCAGTGTTCAAACAGTTTACAATATTATAGCACGGTCGTCAGCTTTTTGCTTGCGAGTCGGTGCCCGTATTCTGCGAGTTCTCAAATTTATTTTATGTTGAGGCGATGCATCCACGGTTTTCCGGGATATGCGCGCAGATGAAATACAGCCGTACCCGCGAAAAAACGGCTGTATTCCTACAGCCGGATCGCAGCCGACCCCACATCAATGTTATCTGCAGCAGAGTTGCGGGGGCGGCGCAATAATGCATAATTGGTTTAATGGCCATAGTCAGTCAAGGCCAGTGAGGGATAGCGAGTGTACTTAAAGATAAGCACCCCGGGACGCTCGTTCCCGGGGTGCGTGTGGTGATCACGCCGTCCTTGCCTTACGTTCACGGATGAGGGCTGCCTTGGCTACCCGGTGACGGAGCTACCGTCATACGGATAATGGCTGATCTCCGTCTTCAACCCATCCCCGTCGATGAACAGCTCCACCAAAACCAGGAAACGCGACGTATCATACATGACGCCGTTCCAGAAGGGGTCCTCGGCCCCTTCCGGTAGCGCCTCCGAAACGACATAACAGAATCGCGCATGCTGGTTTCCGTCGACGATCCCCTTCTCCACTGCCTGCGTATAATCGTCATATGTAAAGGAGAGCGCAAAAGCGAAATTGCCGTCTTCGTCATTCTGTGCTGTCAGGGATCCGTCGAACCCGCCGGGATATCCCTCGCCCCATACTTCTTCAGCGTCCTCCTCCGGACGCAGCAGGAACGTGAACTCCTGATCCTCCAGTGTTTTCCCCTTCAGGATCTTTTTTCCGGGAATGACTGTGCGCACCGGGAGCCCGATCGGCTTATTCACGATGGTCACCGTATCATTGTTGAGGTAATTGTACGGAGCGATGTATGAGGGGATATCGCTGATGCCGAACTCATACTGTGTATTCGTCTTCTGATATCCTTCCGGCGCCACGGTTTCTTTTACCCTGTACCGCCACCCGTACGATTCGCCTGTGCCAAAGCATTCGTTCCCGTCTGCGTCATGGTAGGAATAGGGACGCAGGCTCTGTTCCTCGCTTGAATGCTCATGGGTCACTGTTTTGATCTGATAGACCCCCGTCGTCTCGTCGGTCGTGAACCGACCGATCATCGTCCATTCCGGGTCCGGGATGTCCTGTCCGTCCGCGTCTTTGGTCCTGGCCTCATAGATCTCGAATGTCGCGGCAAGGCCTTCATTCATGTTGCCTTCGGCATACTTCTTGATGTTCATGCTGTAATTATCATACGATCCGGATCCGCCTGATTCATTGGAAGAAGCAGCGCCGACCTCCGAAATATATCCGAACAGATCGGCCTTGTTGTTCCACTGGACATCATCCAGGCCGACCAGCCTTGCAGTATAGGTTATCGTATAATGCCTCTCATTTTGAAGGGTGAAGATGATGCTGTGGCCTACGCGGTCCAAAGTATCTCCCTCAAGACGCGGCTGTATCTCGATGGAAGTATAATCGAAGCTCAGGTTGGAGACAGTGTCCTTTACGGTGATCGTATCCTCGTCGCCGATCCTGAGGCCTTCAGGGTTCACATCGATCGAGAATCGAAGATCATAAGTAGAGGTTTCGGAATTGAATCCTTCTCCTAACAGCGCTTTCTCAAGCGCATGCACGGTATATTCGTTGACGATCGTATCGATCCCGAACTGGTCGTTGAGGGCGGTGTTTTCAAGTTCGACTTTGAGCCCGTCGGTATGAAGGGCTTCGTCTTTCATCCTGGCCAGCGTATCCGCATCCTTGACCTGCAGCGCGTAATAGATCGCATAATAGGGATAATAGGATTCCCCGAACAGTGGAAGACCATCTTTATGCAGTTTGAATACGATCTGCCCGTCTGAAGATGTTCCATCGACCACATACGGGCCCCGTGACACCATGCCGTATTTGTTCCACTGCGTGTTGCCGTAAACATGTCCGTTGGGCGTGTTGACATTGTACCCGTCGTTTGTGTCATATGTCTCATGGAAAGCCAGGTAACCTGGATCGTATTCGTCGGTGATCGTGATACAGTCTTCCGAGTCAAAAGCATCATCATTTATGCCCGTAAGAATGATTTTATAAACATAGATCGGCAGGGCCGGGTCAGTGCTTGTCGCATACGTGTTTTCAAATTTCTTTTCAAGTTCCAATTCCGTCGTGTTATAGCTTGCCTGGCCGGAGACGAAGAGATCCTGCCCGTTGACCTTTACGACAGCGTTGTTCACATGTGTCCTGGCCCGGCTGAGGGATTCCGCGTAAAGCAGCCAGTCATGGCTGGCGGCAGTCGTCAGATAGACATGTATGGTCCTTGTCAGTCCCGTTGCCGTCAGGCCCGGTTCCCCGCCGTCCCTGGTAAATGTGATCGTGACTGTATGGTCCTGTGACGCCGCATCCACGGAAAAGTCTTCGCCTTCCAACAGATCGCCCTCTTTTACGCGGACAGAGCCCTCTTTGTACGCGTCATAAAACCACCTGTTCCCGACCGGATCCAGAAAGCCCGGAAGGGTGTCTGTGATCACGGCGCTGTTCAAACCGGTGGCGGGAACGGTGAACGTGATCTCCCATTCCGTCTCCGCGGTTCTGTCCTGAGCGTCGACAATCGAATGGGAGGCGGATTTGTTTGCCGTCACTTCCTCGCCGGTCGTACCGACGCTTGCTATGCCCTGGTCGGAATCATATTCATTATGCACGTCGTTGTAAACATCCGTTGTTTTGAGGAAGACATCGGAATCCACCTCGGTCTCATAGGTGATCACATATCTGTATTTGCCTCCCGCATCCGAAGTCGGAATGATATATGTCCAGGTGCTTCCGCCATTGCTGTCGGTCAGCCCGCCTGTTCCCCACGCGACATCGCCAGTTCCTGCCAGCGTGCCGTCCTTTTGATACTTCTCGATATGAAGGCCATAGCCGGAATACCGCATGAACTGCTGGGACGAAGCGTCGATTTCATCCGTGACTGTTTTGCCGGCAATGGAGATGTTCGCATTTTCATTCAGCACGACGGTCCATGTGACATACGTTTTCCCATCGCGTATGGTTTGGGAAGATGAGGTCTTGCTGACGGTGGATAAGGATATCCTGTTCTGGAAGTCCTTCCCGGAAACGGTGATCTCATCGCCCGGCCAGTCCTGTTCGCTGTTGATCTTCACCGTATTCCCGGTCTGCTCGATCGTTCCGTAGCCCCCGTTTTCGAGCCTGGTCACGCCATTCAGATCGACATCGGCGTAGTATTCGATCGTAACGATCTCATCATGGGCCATCGAAAGTATGGTGAGGCCAAACGTCTCGCCCTCTCCTGCATCCGTTTCATACTGAACGGGATCATTGACGTTTGATGAGACCGTGAGGCTGGTCGGGTCATATGTCAGCGCCGTGCCGCTGATGATGTCGCCGATATGTACATTAGTATTGTTGCCCCTGGAAACGGCTCGGATCGTGAACTTGATCCTGTTCAGATCCCCGTCATATTCGCCGACCTTTTGAACGCTGACCTCGCATTCGTCGTCAAGATGGAATTCTCCGGTGACTTCCGAACTGAAATGTATCTCTTCTTCGGTAATAATGCCTGTTGCATGGATCTCGAATTGCGCGTGTTCGGAAGCGACAAAGGCCTGGTATCCCGGACTCGTCTCGTCGATACTGACAGTCATTTGATTTTCATGGATAACATAATGGAACTCTACGATACCGCCGTCGCCTGTCATCTCAAAGGTCCCGCTCGTATCCTGCGGCGTGAACCCGGCTGGGAAATCATATGTCAATATGTGTGAAGGGTCAAACTGGATCCCGTTTATTTGCTCGCTGAAATGCATCCGGATCGCATAGGGCACGCCCGTTATGATGACATATTTCCCATCCTGGTTTATTTCCGCCCCGGTGATCTCGATACTGTCCAAGAAATCAGCCAAGTTGTCGCTATGCGCTTGCGTGGGATCGTCAGCGGTCCCGCTTGCGCTTGCTTCCACGAGGCTGGCATGCATGATGAACAGTACCAGCATGATCGCTATGGCCGGGGCGAGCATTCTCTGAAGAGCATTCTTCATTGTGGTTCACTCCATTCGGTTTCGGTCGTGTCGATCATTAACAGGCGCTGCTGGTATGGCGTATACGAAAACGATCCTGACGAAACAGTTCAGTTTCGGCCGGGCAAGAATGCGAAAGAGCTGAACGGCCGGCGTCTTGCTCCGGCATGACATCGGTCCTTCGGAGCGCGACGAAGACCATTTCGATCGGTCCGGCGGCTAAAAGGCCGGTCATACGCGTTTCACATCGCATGTGTCTCATGCTCGGCCTCGGCGTCGGGTATGCGTATATGGGGTAAGTCAGAGAATGAGGTGACGGATGACTCACAAACGACCCATTCTACAATATCGTTACGCACAAACCTCGACCGGAGCGGCGTCTTGTCGACGCCGTCTCCGCGAGGCAGCCTCGGATCACCCGCTATTGTCCAACCTTGATCCCCGAGCTGACGTGACCCGTTGGATCACGCACAGCATAGCCACCGCGCGCATGCGCGGCGCGAAGCGTCCTTGACTGTCTTCGCCCTCGACCCGGCTGCGCCGTGCCGAGGGTACGCGGCGGGTCAGCCAAGTGACCGCGCCGCTGGTCGAGCCTTCGGCTCTCCCTCGATCTCCTCCTGTCTGCTAAACTGGAACACACAACGCGGGAGAAGGTCCCGTTTCCAACCTCTCACCCGTCGCCGTGATACCTTACAAGCAGACAGGAGGGGGTTCGTCAAGGATGGCGATCGGTCGAGGTGCTATGCAGTTGGTTGCACACTGTGATGACCGTTATTGGTTCGTGTGTTGCTTCACAGTCCGTCACCCTGTTTTCTGACTTATACCACGTATATTGATTTTATCACGGGGATATTTCTTTTACAATCGTTACGGGGTCATGAAATGTGTTTTAACAGATTTGTCAGAGGGGGCACAGGCGCGGCGGACAGAAGTGCTTTTGTACTTATCCGCGCTTTCCACAGCGCCGGCCGTCTCCGATATCCTGGCCTGATGCTCTGCCCGGAGAACGCGCTTGCGCATTGGACGCGAATGTACTATAATATGATTGACATCGCGGATCATCTGTTTTGTAAAGGAGACGGACCTATGCGCATGCGAGACAAGCTTTTGCTCACGCTTCTTACGTGCCTTCTGCTGAGCACGGCGACGGCCTTCGCGCTGACGCCCTATTCCGGTCAGTGGGGCGGCTGCGTCTGGGAAATGAACGAAAACGGCGTGCTGACGGTACAGGCGGGACAAGCCGGCAGCGTCGGGGAGGCGCCCTGGGAGGACATCTGGTACATCGGCGCGAACGTGCTCTCCGTGCGATTGAAGCCCGGCGTCGTCCTTCCCTCGAACTGCAGGCAGCTGTTCAACAACCTGTTCAGCTGTATCGAGATCGATTTGAAGGATGTGGACGCCTCGCGGGTGACGGACATCTGCGAAATGTTCTCAGGCTGCTTCTGCCTGAGAAACGTCGACCTTTCCGCGTTCTCCGCAAGCAGGATCTCCGGCATGCGCGGCCTGTTCTATTCGTGCGGCTCTCTGAGGAGCGCCGACCTCTCCTGCCTGGACACCTCCCGCGTGCCCAACATGCAGGAGCTGTTTCTGCTCTGCACATCGCTGAAGAGCGTCGACCTGTCCGGCCTCGACACGCGGCAGGTCACGGACATGCACGCGATGTTCTCGGAGTGCTCCTCGTTGACGGGGCTGGACCTCAGCACTTTTCGGACATCGAGGGTCACGAACATGGAACGCATGTTCGAAAACTGCTCCTCCCTCAGTTGGGTCGAGATGCCGCATTTCGACACCTCCGCGGTCACCTCCATGAGCAGCATGTTCGCCGGCTGCGCCGCCCTTGAAAGTCTCGACCTGTCGAGCTTCGATACCAGGCAGGTCAGGACCTTCAGCAACGCGTTCTCCGGCTGCGCTTCGCTCAAGAGCCTGGGCCCGGCGCAGATCGACACCTGTTCCGCCACGTTCCTGTCCTCCATGTTCGACGGGTGCTCTTCCCTGACTTCGCTGGACACGTCGAAGTTCGATCTGTACAATGCGAACTACATCGACTATATGTTCAGGGACTGCGCCTCTCTCGAGGTCATCGACCTGTCTCGCGCCAATGCGCAAAACATTTGGGACATGGGGCTCCTGTTCTACGGCTGCAGTTCGCTGCTCGAGGCCGATCTGTCCTCGTTCGGCACCACCAAGTGCGGCTATGCCGACCAGATGTTCGACGGCTGCGACAGCCTGTCCCGCATCATACTGAGCGGGGATTTCCAATTCACCAGCAGCCTGTGCCTGTTCCCGGATGACCTCTGGCTCTCCAAGGCGACGGGGCAGTGCTACACCGCCCGGGAGATCTACGATTCCCGCGGCGGCATCGCGGACGCCTACACGCGCCTGGCGATCCCGAAGACGGGAGTGCTGAAGCTCCCCGCGTCCACGTCCCGCGTGGCGTCCGGGGCATTCCGGGGCGTGGGCGCCGTCTATGTGGAGCTGCCCGGCAGCCTGTCCAACATCGCCGACGACGCGTTCGACAGCGGCGTGGTATTCATCGTGGCGCGCGGCTCGGCCGCGGAGGCCTGGGCGGAGGGCCGGGGATACCCTATACTGTACCGCTGAGCGGACGATCGCGCGCGATCCGTCCCGTCAGGGTAAGAACGGGCGCAGATAAAGGGTCTGCGCCCGTTCGAATGAAAAGCGGAGAAAGGAGCGGGAGCGCGGTGCAAGCCGGTTTGGGCCGGATGCGCTTTTCTTCGCCCTGTGCGCCTCGTTTCCCTTTTTGCAGAGATCCTCAGGCCGGGTCGAAGAGTCCTGTCAGTGTCCATCATGCTCTTTCATCTGCGGCCTCGTCAGTAAGCCGCAGATCCCCTGCGGACGGTCGCCGACAGTCATACTTCCGCGGAAGAATCGCCGACCGCATTAAAGACGGACCGGACCGTATCCTCCAGAGACCCGTCGCCTTCGACGATCGTCAGATCACTGTACTGTCGGTAGAGCGAGGCCCTTTCATTATACAGGTCCAGTAAAGTTTGCCCGTCCTTCAGCGCCACGCCGCGGCCCTGTATATCCGTCAGGCGGCGAGCCACGTGTCAGAGGGACGGTCCTACTGACACATTTCCATGAAATGTGTGTCAACAGAACCGTCCCTCTGACACATCAGCGGCCCTTCAGGTTCCGAAGCGCGTCGATGTTGCCGCGCGTGATCGCCGCCAGATGCGCGCAGGTGTCCATCTCCGCGCAGTCCACGCAGGTCTCGACTCCTCTCCCGAGCGCGCATCGCCGGATGGGACACAGGGACGCACAGTAGGGTGTTTTAGGCCCATCGATCCGGCATCCGACGCAGTCGATCATCTCAGGCCCGATCTCCACGCCGTTCAGTTCAGACCACTCCCGCGCCACCTTACGCTTGAGCGCCTCGTCTTGACGGGCCGTTGCGATGCGCGCCTCGCAGGCGCCGCAGTCCAGGCCGCAGTACGCGATATACCGATCCATTCTCATGCACCTCCGTTGACATGCCGTATGTAGTCCTCCTTGGGTATCATGGGCGTCTCCAGCGCCGCGACGGTCTCAGGCGAGAGCGACAGGCTTTCGGCGTATTCCTCCCCCGCCTGTCTGAACCGCGCCAGCAGCGGTCCGCTCACGGGCGCCGCCTCCGGCACGTTCAGAAGCGGCGTCTCCGGCACGCAGACCATGTCGAGGTTCCCGAAGGCGGCCCTGCACATCGCGCGCAGGCCGTCGAAATTGCCCTCCCAGTCCGGGAAGCCGCAGCCGCATATCACCAGCGTGTGCATCCGCGAAAAGTCCGCCAGCGGCACGTGGCGTACCGTGCCGTCCGCCTGCTCGACCATGTCCATCTTCACAAGCGGTATCGTGCGGTCCAGCACCGCCTTCAGCTGGGACGGCATGGCGTAGCAGTACAGCGGGAAGCTCCAGATGATCAGGTCGGCCCTGCGGTACAGGTCGAGTATGCCGTTCTGGTCGTCGTCTATGACGCAATGCCCGTCGCCCCGCTGCCAGCAGCCGAAACAGCCCCGGCAGGGCGCGATGCGCTTTTCACGCACGTGTACGATGCGGACATCGTGTCCGCCGCCCCGCTCCATGCCCTTCAGGAAGGCGTCCGTCAGGCGGTATGTGTCGCTTGCGGCCTTGGGGCTTCCGTTCAATACGAGTATGTCCATATCGTCCCTCACCTTCGCACGCTCGACCTGAACAGCCCGTGCCGATTGCAGTAGGCGTACAGGTACCTGACGCCGCCCCTCTTGAAGCGCGCCCGGGCGTCCTCCTCCGGGTAGAGCTTGCAGAGATGAAGCTCCCTGTCGGTCGCCGCCGCGAGGAAGGAGATGTGGTGCTCCTTCGTCATGGGATGCCCGATCGACGCGCAGATCTCGTCCTCCACAGCCTCCGCGCGTATCTCGTGCGCCTCGTCCGCGACCTCCGCCTCCTGCGGCGGCAGCGTGATGCCGCAGCAGCTGACCAGAGCCTCGCCCGCGGAGACCACCACATTACCGCACGCCGGACAGACATATATCCGGCTTCGGAGCATGTTGGCGGCCCTGTTGCAGTTCATGACCGCACGGCCCGACATGAGCTCGATCACGGAGACCCCCAGCGCGGCCGCGAGCGGCTCCAAAAGGCTCACGTCGGGAAAGCCTCTGCCCGTCTCCCACTTGCTCACCGCTTTTGCGCTCACGTGTATGCGCGCCGCAAGCGCCTCCTGCGTCAGCCCCCGGCCCTCCCGCAGGCTTCGTATCGCAGCGCCTGTCACATAGTTGTCCATTGCGATCGCCTCCTCTGTGCCAAGGGTAGCACAGGTCTGCGGAAAGGGCAACCTACGGAGCGTGGAGCGCGTGCCCTTCCCCGCAGCGGCCCCTCCCCGGCGTCCGTTCAGCCACGCCTCTCTCGAGATCGCGGATACGTGCGTCGTCCCGTTGACCTCGTCCGGATATTCGAAGAGGAAGCGCATGCCCGCGAATGCCGCCGTCCTGATGGAAGGCTCGTTGGTATGCTTGCAGTATGAGTACAGCGCGGGGAGATCCGTATTCAGGAACGCCCATTCGACGACCGCCCTGGCCGCCTCCCCCGCATAGCCCTTCCGCTGGCAGTCGCGGCGTATGTGATAGCCGACCTCGGGAAGCGTCTCCCCGCCGATGTCCTGCATCGTCAGCCCGCAGTCGCCGATCACCTCGCCGGTGTCCTTGAGGCAGACGGCCCACAGGCCAAAGCCGCATTCGCGGTAACGGTCCATGTTCCGCTCTATCCAGCGCATGACGCCCCGCTCGTCAAAGGGGCCGGGATAGTGCCGCATGACGTCCGGGTCGGAAAGCACCCGGCACAGCGCGCGATGGTCGTCCGGCGTCATCTCACGCAGGA
>SVGK01000047.1 GCA_015056395.1 Clostridiales bacterium | reverse complement strand
TCGTGGTTGCCGCGCGTCAGTATCTTTCGGCCCGGCAGCGAGAGTATGTACTCGAAGTCCTTCTCGCATTCCGACCAGTTGCGGCCCCAGCTGTGGTCGCCCACGAGCACCAGCGTGTCGTTCGGACGTATGATCTCCCGGCAGCGCGCCAGGAAGCGCTGCTCGTGGTCGCGCCACAGCGGGTCGCGCAGCTGCGCTCTGTTCTTGAGCGCGGACTGGAAGTGCAGGTGCAGGTCGCCAATGGCATAGAGGCTCATGATCGATCAGATCTCCAGCAGCTTGCTGTAGGCCTTCAGCGCGCCGTCGGTCTCGTGCGCCAGCACGCGCTTGGCCAGCACCTTGCCCAGCTGCACGCCCTCCTGGTCGAAGCTGTTCACGTTCCACAGGAAGCCCTGGAACATGACCTTGTTCTCGAAGTGCGCAAGCAGCGCGCCCAGCGCTTCGGGCGTCAGCCGGTCGCCGGTGATGATGCTGGACGGGCGGCCGCCGGCGAAGCTCTTGTTCGGGTCTTCGTCGTTCTTGCCGCACGCGAACGCCATGATCTGCGCCGCGACGTTGGCGCACAGCTTCTGCTGGCTGGTGCTGCCCTGAATCACCACGTCCATGCCGGCCTGGTTCGCCCTGAAGCCCACGAACTGCAGCGGCACGATGTCCGTGCCCTGGTGCAGCAGCTGGTAGAACGAATGCTGGCCGTTCGTGCCGGGCTCGCCGAATATGACGGGGCCGGTGGGGTAGCCGACGGGCGCGCCGAAGCGGTTGACGGACTTGCCGTTGGACTCCATGTCCAGCTGCTGCAGGTGCGCCGGGAAGCGGGAGAGCGCCTGCGAATACGGCAGCACCGCCGTGGAGGGATAGCCCAGCACGTTGCGCTCGTACACGCCGATCAGCGCGTCCAGCATGGCGGCGTTCTTCATGGGATCCGGCTCGGTCGCGAGCCTGTCCTCCTCCGCAGCGCCCGCCAGGAAGCGCGCGAACACCTCCGGACCGAACGCCAGCGAAAGCACCGCGCCGCCCACGCAGGACGTGGAGGAGTAGCGGCCGCCGATGTAGTCGTCCATGAAGAAGGCGGCTAAGTAGTCGCTGGACTTGGCGAGAGGCGATGTTTCGCTGGTGACGGCGACCATGTGCTTTGCCGGATCCAGGCCCGCGTTCCTGAGCGCGTCCTTCACGAACGATTCGTTGGTCAGCGTCTCCAGCGTGGTGCCGGACTTGCTCACCAGCACGAAGAGCGACCTCTTCAGGTCGATCGTCTTCAGCACGCCCGCGGCGTCGTCCGGGTCGACGTTCGAAATGAAGCGCGCTTCCATCTTGAGCGTATCGTTCTGCCTGGCCCAGTTCTCGAGCGCCAGGTACATCGCGCGGGGCCCCAGGTCGCTGCCGCCTATGCCGATCTGTACCACCGTGGTGAACTTCTCGCCGTCGGCATTGGCGATCTCGCCCGCGTGCACCTTCCTCGCGAAGTCCGCCGCCTTCTCCTGCTGCGAGACGTAGAACGCACGCTTGTTCACGCCGTCCGCCATGACGTCCGCGCCCAGCTGGCCGCGCGTGAGCTGGTGCAGCACGCGCCGCTTCTCGCCCGTGTTGATGACCTCGCCGGAGTAGAGCGCCTCGTACTTCGCGGTGAGCTCCGCTTCCTTTGCCAGGTCGCACAGCGCGCTGAGCACGTCGTCGTCCACGGCCTTCGCCGCGTAGTTGTAGGTAAGGCCTGCCGCCATGGGCACGGCGTACTTCGCCACGCGCGCGGCGCCCTCCGCGCCCGCCATGGCCTGCTTCAGGTCGACGCGCCCGACCGCCTTCAGCTTGTCGAAGGACGCAAGTGTCGTAAGATCGTTCCAATGGATCATGTGGATCGCTCCTTTGCAATTAGTAATGAGGAATGAGTAATTGACAGTTGACAGTTAACGATTAACAGTTGACAGTTGTGGAGGAAATCGCTCCGCGATTTCCTTTGATCGGATAACAAAACGCCGCCCTGCGCCCTCCGGCACTCAATTCCGAATTCCGAATTCCGAATTCCGAATTTCATACACCACCGCTTCCCACGGCCTCACGTTCTCTCTGTCGTCCTCCGCGTAGTTCCCTATGAACACCTCGGCGTCCTCGGGGATCGCGGCCTTCAGCGCTTCGGGCCTTTGCAGCGTCTTGCGGCTGAAGTTGCATATGACCACCAGCTGCCTGTCGTCAAGCGTGCGCCTGTATACGAACAGGTCCTCGTCGTCGGGCAGCAGCAGCTCGTAGTCGCCGTAGACCACGATGTCGTTCTCGTGGCGCAGGCGTATCAGCTTCTGATAATAGCTGAACACGCTGTCGGGGTCGCCCAGCTCGGCCTCCGCGTTGATCGAAGTGTAATTGGGGTTGACGCGTATCCAGGGCGTGCCCGTGGTGAAGCCCGCGTTCGCGCTGCCGTCCCACTGCATGGGCGTGCGCGCGTTGTCGCGGGAGATGCGCTTCAAATACCCCATCATCTCGTCGTGCGGCACGCCGTGGTTCTTTGTCAGGTCGTTGTAGGCGTTGATGCTCTCGATGTCGCGGTAGTCGGACACGTCGTCGAAGTAGGCGTTCGTCATGCCCAGCTCCTCGCCCTGATAGACGTAGGGCGTGCCCTGCATCATGTGCGTGCAGGTGCCCAGCATCTTTGCCGACAGCACGCGGTACTCCTCGCTGTCGTCGCCGAACTTGGACAGGCAGCGCGGCTGGTCGTGGTTGGACAGGTAGAGGCTGTTCCACGCGCGGTCCTGGAGGCCGACCTGCCACTTGGACAGTATCGCCTTCCACATGGGAAGCGGCATTTTCGGCGCGTCCCACTTGCCGAAGCGGCCCGGTATGCCCGCGCCCTCGCCCACGTGCTCGAACTGGAACACCATGTTGAGCTCCGTGCCCTGAGCGTTGGCGTACTTCGCGGCCTCCTCAAGCGTCACGCCGGAGGCCTCGCCCACGGTGATCAGGTCGTAGCGGGAGAGGACCCGGCGGTTCATCTCCTGAAGGTACTCGTGCACGTGGGGGCCGTTGGCACAGCCGCTGGGCGCGTAGCCCGTCTCGCCCGGCACGCCGTCCGGCAGGCCCTCGGGCTTCGAGATCAGGCTTATGACGTCCATGCGGAAGCCGTCGATGCCCTTTTGGCACCACCAGTCCATCATGTCGAACACGGCGTCGCGCACCTTCGGGTTGTCCCAGTTGAGGTCCGGCTGTTTAGGCGAGAACAGGTGCAGGAACCATTCGTCCGTCGCCTCGTCGTACTTCCACGCCGAGCCTGAGAACGCGCTGCCCCAGTTGTTGGGCGCGCTGCCGTCCGGTTTGCCGGGACGCCAGATGTACCAGTCGCGGTAGGGGCTGTCCTTGCCCTTGCGGCTTTCGACGAACCATCTGTGCTCGTCCGACGTGTGGTTGACCACCAGGTCCATCACGATCCTGAGCCCCAGCTCGTGCGCCCTGGCGAGCATCCGGTCGAAGTCCTCCATCGTGCCGAAGTCGGCCATGATGGCGCGGTAGTCGCTGATGTCGTAGCCGTTGTCGTCGTTGGGCGACTGGTATACCGGCGAGAGCCAGATCACGTCGATGCCCAGCTCCCTGAGATAGGGGAGCCTCTGAGTGATGCCGTTCAGGTCGCCGATGCCGTCGCCGTCGGAATCCATGAACGAACGCGGGTAGATCTGATAGACCACCGCTTCCTTCCACCAATGCTTATCCATGAAGAAACCCCTCCTTAGAATGAGTAATGAGTAATGAGGAATGAGGAATCGGGAACGGTTGACAGTGAACAGTGAACAGTCGATGGCTGACGGGTGTGAGGTGGATAAAGACAGGCGTTTGCCGGTATGGATGTTTCATTCGGTATTTCATCCGAGGGCGGCGAATGGCGGCTGATAGCCGCCGCTACGGTGGGTCCGTTATGAAGAATGACTGATTGGAAGCGCTGACCGGCCGCACATCCGATTCATCGTAACTCATTTCACCCGAAAGGGCGGAGAATGGCGGCTGATAGCCGCCGCTACGACAGGCCCGTTATGGGAAAATGCGTGAAGGAAAGCACTTACCGCTCTGCGCATTCAATTCCTCATTAATCATTGCTCATTTCCCCGACATGGCGGCTGATAGCCGCCGCTATGACAGGTCCGTCCGTTATGAAGAATGCATGCAGGAAAGCATCGTCCGCCCCGCACATCCAATTACTCATTCCTCATTACTCATTCAATTGTCAATTGTTAATTGCAAATTATTAATTCTCCCCTCATCCCATGATCTCGAACGACAGCATATCCTTGATGTCTTTCTGCCTGTCCACGCCGGGGTATACCTCGATCAGCTTGAGGCCCACCGGCGTCAGCTGCATGACGCAGCGCTCCGTCACGTAGAGCACGCGCTGGCCGTTGGCCACGGCGTTGCGCGCGGAGAACGATATGGACCTGACCTCGTCCACGAACTTGGGCACGGACCCGTTCTTCACGATCGTGACGCGGCCGTCCTCCTCCTTCACCTCAAGGCCCTTCGTGTTGAAGGTCAGGCAGAACACCACGGTGCGCGTCTTCGCGGTGATGTTCGCAAAGCCGCCTATGCCCGCGTAGTCTCCGTCGCTGCGGTGGGCGTTCACGTTGCCGAAACGGTCGACCTCGTAGGCACCCATGAAGCATATGTCGAGGCCGCCGTTGTTGTACAGGTCGAACTGGTTGGACATGTCGTACACGGACGCCGCGCCGATCATCGCGCCGAACACCTTGCCGGAGGCCGGGAAGCCGCCGATGCCGCCGGACTCGACCGTGAGCGTGATGTGGTCCAGCAGCCCGTTCTCGCGCGCGTAGCGGCAGATGCGCTCCGGTATGCCTATGCCGATGTTCACGATGTCGTCCTCGTGCAGCTCGCGCGCGGCGCGCCTGCCGATCAGGTCCGCCGCGGTCGAATCCACGCGCTTCTTCGCCGTGATCTTCTCGATCTTTTCCGTCCAGCCGGCCCAGTCCTCGTAGCGTATCTCGAAGCTGCCGGTCAGCGCGGAGAGCGCCTCGTCCGACTTCTCGGGCGGCTCCAGCACGATCGCGTCCACGAGGCAGCCGGGTATGATCGCGTTGCGCGGGCGCGAGGGCATGTCGACCACCCTGTCCACCTGCACGATCACGATGCCGCCGTTGGCCTTGACCGCCTGGCAGATCGACAGCGCGTCCCCGGACATGTACATGTCGTCGAAGGATATGTTGCCCTTGCGGTCGACCGCCGTGCCCTTGACCAGCGCGATGGTCAGACGGGGCAGCTTATAGTACAGGAACTCCTCGCGGTCCACCTGCACCACCTTGACCAGGGAGGTGTCGCGCGATATGTCGTTGATGCCGGGGCCCTGTAGCCTGGGGTCCACGAATATGTTCAGCCCCACCTTCGAGAGCGCGCCGGGCAGGCCGCCCGCCTGCGCGCGTATCGCGTGCGATATGCAGCCAAGCGGCAGGTTGTACGCCTCGAACCTGTCCTCCAGCACGAGCTTGCGCGTGGAGGGCATGGCGCCGAAGTGTCCGCAGATGATGCGGTCGACCGCGCCGTCGCGTATGTAGTCCTCCGCGGCGCGGTGTTCGTCCCATACGCCGAAGCCGGCGCTGGATACGATGGTCAGGTGCTTGGGCGAGCCGGTGCGCTGGTAGCGGCGGTACAGCGCCTCGTGCAGCGCCACGGGGTTCTCGATGCCCACGAACGAGTTGACGCAGATGCAGTCGCCGTCGCGCAGCAGGCTCATGGCCTCATCGGCCGACATGAATCGATACAACGGAGTTTCCGCCTTTCAGTATGAATATCCATGCTCATTCTACAATGAACGGACGGGATTGTCAATCAAATTCGGAATTCAAGCGCCCTTTCATTTGCCCATGTGTGTCCGCCATGTCCTCCACAGATACAAAACGACGGATATCTCCGCCAGGATATCCGCAGAGGCAGCTTCCAGGCTGCCACGTTCCTTTTGGCAGTGACAGGCGGACGCGGGCTTCCCGTGGGATGGCGAATGATTACGAGTTCACGCGTGGGCGGACGCCATGAATGGCGTCCCTACGGCGCGATGACCGTCGATGCCATACCATGCAATACAGGGACAGGCCAAAGATTCTGAATTCTGAATTCTTGATTCTGAATTGAAGGAAACTTCCCCTCACCCTGATATAACCAAACCTTTTCATATGGCATAATGCCGAAACCGCGAACGTGTGCTACAATAGATGTGTATACTCTTACGCATATCCGGAAGGGGGACGGGACGTGCAAAAGAATGCCATCGAGCTTCGCGGCATCACGAAGCGCTTCGGCAAGGTCGTGGCGAACGACCGCGTCGATCTGACCATACGCTATGGCGAGATACTGGCCATACTGGGCGAGAACGGCAGCGGCAAGACGACGCTCATGAACGTGATCTCCGGCATATACTATCCCGACGAGGGGCAGATACTCGTCAACGACGAACCCGTGAGCATACGCTCGCCACGCGACGCATTCCCGCTGGGCATAGGCATGATACACCAGCACTTCAAGCTGGTCGACGTGCTGACCGCTGCGGAGAACATCGTGCTGGGCCTGCCCGGCAGCACGAAGCTGGACATCGCCAAAGTCGCCACGCGCATCAACCACCTGACCGAGAAATACGGCTTCGAGCTGGACCCCTTCAAGAAGATCTACGAGATGTCCGTCTCCGAAAAGCAGACGGTCGAGATCGTCAAGATGCTCTACAGGGGCGCAAAGATACTGATACTGGACGAGCCCACCGCGGTGCTCACGCCGCAGGAGACGCGCAGGCTTTTCGACGTGCTGCGCAACATGCGCGCCGCGGGCAATGCCATCGTGATCATCACGCACAAGCTGAACGAGGTGCTGGAGCTCTCCGACCGCGTGAGCGTGCTCAGGAAGGGCGCGTACATAGGCTCGGTCGACACGGCGGACGCGTCCATCGCAAGCCTTACGGAGATGATGGTCGGCAGGCGCGTAGAGCTCGACATCGAGCGCATACCCCCCGCGGATCCCGTGAAGCGGCTGACCGTGGACGACATATCCTGCGTGAACCAGGACGGCGTGATCACGCTCGATCACGTGAAGTTCGAGGCCATGGGCGGCGAGATACTGGGCATCGCGGGCGTGGCGGGCAGCGGCCAGCGCGACCTGTTAGAGGCCATCGCGGGGCTTCAGAAGGTCGAGTCCGGGTCCATACTCTACGATCCGCCGAACGCCCCCTGCGAGGACCTGACCAAGCTTTCCGCCGAAGAGATATCAAAGCTCGGCGTGAAGCTCTCGTTCGTGCCGGAGGACCGCCTGGGCATGGGCCTGGTCGGCCCCATGGACATGGTCGACAACATGATGATACGCTCCTACAAGAAGGGGAACATGTTCTGGGTGGACAAGCGCAGTCCGCGCACATTGGCCGAGCACATCATCTCCGAACTGGAGGTCGTCACGCCGGGCGTGTCCACGCCCGTGGGAAGGCTGTCCGGCGGCAACGTGCAGAAGGTGCTGGTCGGCCGCGAGATCGCCTCGAATCCGACGGTGCTGATGGTTGCCTATCCGGTGCGCGGCCTGGACATCAACTCCTCCTACACCATATACAACCTCCTGAACCAACAGAAGAAGAGGGGCGTCGCGGTGCTCTGCGTGGGCGAGGACCTGGACGTGCTGCTCGCGCTGTGCGACAGGATCATGGTCATGTGCGGCGGCCGCGTGACGGGCATCGTCGATGCGCGCACCACCACGAAGGAAGCCGTCGGCATGCTGATGATGCACGATGGGAGGGATGACTGAATGACGGGCAGACTGCATGGGCTCAGGGAACCTCTCTTACACGTCTCAAAGCGCGACGACATATCGCTGTTCAGGCGCATGCTCGTGCGCGTGATCGCGGTGATACTGGCGCTTTGCGTGTGCGCCGTGGTGATCCACGCGCTGACGGGGCTCGATCCGCTGCAGGTCTACCGCGGCGTCGTGGACGGCGCGGTCGGCACGAGGCGGCGCGCCTGGGTCACGATACGCGACACGCTGGTGCTGCTGCTGATCGCAGTGGGGCTGACGCCCGCGTTCAGGATGCGCTTCTGGAACGTCGGCGGCGAGGGACAGACGCTGATCGGCGGCCTTGCGACGGCGGCGATCATGATCAACCTGAAGTCGCTGCCCGCGCCGCTGCTCTATCCCCTGATGGCGGCCACGGCGGTGCTGGCCGGGCTGGTCTGGGGCGTGGTCCCCGCGCTGTGCAAGGCGAAGTGGAACACGAACGAGACGCTGTTCACGCTGATGATGAACTACATCGCCACGCAGCTGGTGGCGTTCGCGATCATCTACTGGGAGAACCCGAAGGGCTCTTCGAACGTGGGCGTGATCAACCCGGACACGCGCATGGGATGGCTTCCCAAGCTGTTCGGGCTGGACTACGGCTGGATGACGGTGATCGTGGTGGCGCTCGCTGCGGCGATGTTCTTCTACCTGCGCTGGACCAAGCACGGCTATGAGATCGCCTATGTGGGGCAAAGCGTCAACACCGCGCGCTACGCGGGCATATCCGTGCCGCGCGTGATCGTGCGCACGATGGCGCTGTCGGGCGGCATATGCGGCCTGGCGGGCTATCTGCTGGTCACGGGCAGCGGCCACACCATATCCACGGGCATCGCCGGCGGACGCGGCTTCACGGCGATCACGGTGGCGTGGCTTTCAAAGCTCAACACTTTCACCATGATGATGGTCAGCTTCCTTTTGGTGTTCATGGAGAAGGGCGCCATACAGATCGCCAGCCAGTTCAAGCTGAGCGAGTACGCCTCGGACATCATCACGGGCATAATGCTGTTCTTCGTGCTGGGCTGCGAGTTCTTCATCAATTACAAGGTGGAGATCGTGAAGGGGAGGAAGAGTTTGGAATGAGGAGTGAGGAATGAGGAATTAGGAGTTAGGAGTGCGGGGCCGACGGGGACGGGCAGCTGTGAACAGTTAACAGTTGGAGCTTGCGGCGTGATCGTTCTGTAGGGACGCCCCATGGGGCGTCCGGGAAGGCTGACGCGCGTACGACCCTTTGGACCGACGAAGAAGCTTCCCTCCGGGACGCCATTCATGGCATCCGCTCGGTCGCCTGCACAACGACGGATGCCTTGATAAAGCACATGGCGGTCCGTACTCCCGTAGGGACGCCCCATGGGGCGTCCGGGAACGCTGATGCGCGTACGACCCTTTGGACCGATGAACGAGCCTCCCGTAGGGACGCCATTCATGGCGTCCGCTCGGTCATCGAACACGTGGAATCATCAAAATACTCCTGCTCACCCCAGACCTTCGGCTGCGTCAAATGGCGGACGGGGTGCGGCAAGCACCCTTCCTCGGCACATATCGACATCTCGGGGACGGCCCTTTCCGCATCCGCTCCGCACTACCGACTCGCCGTGGCTCCATAGCCCCGTCGATCCCAACTGTTCACTGTTACCTGTTAACTGTTAATTGTTCCTAAAGCGAGGTCTGTCATGAACGCGATACTCATATTCCTGCAAAAGGCCATCGCGCAGGGCGTCGGCATACTGTTCGGCGCGAACGGCGAGATACTGACCGAAAAGTCCGGCAACCTGAACCTGGGCGTGCCCGGCATGATGTATATGGGCGGCATTGCGGGGCTTGCGGCGGCGTACCTGTATGAAAACGGCGTCGCGTCGCCGGATCCGCTGGTGGGCTTCTTGCTCAGCTTCTTCTGCGCGCTGCTGGCCGGCGCGCTGGGCGGCCTGATCTACAGTGTGCTCACCGTCACGCTGCGCGCCAACCAGAACGTCGCGGGCCTTGCGCTGACCACGTTCGGCGTGGGGCTGGGCAACTTCTTCGGCGGCAGCCTCTCCAAGATGGCGGGCGGCGTGGGCCAGATCTCCACGGCGATCACGGCCAGCGCCTATCAGGCGAAGCTTCCGCTGCTGCCGGGCATACCGGCGGTCGGACAGATCTTCTTCTCCTACGGGTTCCTGTCCTATTTCTCCGTCGTGCTGGCGGTCGCGCTGTGGTGGTACCTGAACCGCACGCGCCAGGGCCTGAACCTGCGCGCGGTGGGCGAGAGTCCGGCCACGGCGGACGCGGCGGGCATAGACGTCACGAAGAACAAGTACGTCGCCACGCTGCTGGGCGGCGCGATCTGTGGGCTGGGCGGCCTCTACTTCGTCATGGAGTATTCCGGCGGCACCTGGACCAACAACGGCTTCGGCGACCGCGGGTGGCTGGCCATCGCGCTGGTCATATTCGCGCGCTGGAACCCTCTGAACGCCATATGGGGCAGCATACTCTTCGGCGCGCTCTACATACTCTATCTGTACATCCCCGGGCTGGAGCGCAGCATGCAGGAGCTGTTCAAGATGCTGCCTTACCTTGTGACGATCATCGTGCTGATCATCACCAGCACGCGCAAAAAAAAGGAAGACCAGCCGCCGGAGCACCTTGGCCTTCCGTATTTCCGAGAGGAGCGATGAACCATGAATTTTTCTAAGATCGATGCGCGCGTGAGCGCCATGAAGGACGAGATGATCGAGACGCTGCGCCGCTGGATCAGCGTGCCCAGCGTGCTGGCGGAGGCGTCCGGGCCGAACGCGCCGTTCGGACAGAAGACGCGCGAGATGCTCGACATGGCGCTGGCGGACGCGAAGCGCTACGGCTTTGCCGTGCGCGACATAGACGGCTACGCGGGCGACGTCTCCATGGGCGAAGGCGCGCAGACGATGGGCATACTGGCGCACCTGGACGTCGTGCCCGCCGGCGACGGCTGGACGCACGACCCGTGGGGCGGCGAGATTGAGGACAACAGGATATACGGCCGCGGCACGACCGACGACAAGGGCCCCGCGCTGTGCGCGCTCTATGCGATGCGCGCCGTGAAGGACGCGGGCGTGCCGCTGAAGGACGGCGTGCGCCTGATACTGGGCTGCGACGAGGAGACGGGCATGTCCGACATGGAGCACTACGCCTCGAAGCAGGCCATGCCGGATTACGGCTTCTCGCCGGACGCGGACTTCCCGATCATCAACATCGAAAAGGGTGGGCTTGGGCTGCTGCTCTCCGCCTGCACGCATGAGGACGGCCGCCTGTGCGCGCTGTACGCGGGCGAGCGTCCGAACGTCGTGCCGGGCATCGCCACGGCGACCGTGCGCGTGGACGACGCGGAGGCGTTCTCCGCCGACGTCGCGGCGGTGGCGCAGCGCAAGGGCTTCAAGCTGAGCGTCGCCCAAAACGACGACGGGACCTGCACGCTGACCGCGGAGGGCGTGTCGGCGCACGCGTCGCTGCCGCACCTGGGCGTGAACGCGGCGGGCATGTTGCTGATCGCGCTCAGAGAGCTGGGCATGGGCGGCGCGCCCGTGGCCGCGCTGGCGGACAGGCTGGGCCTTGAATACGACGGCGCCTCCCTCGGCATAAAGCAGGAGGACGAGCTCTCCGGCCCGCTGACGTGCAACCTGGGCATACTGCGCTACGACGGGGATATGCTGACCGCGCAGCTGGACATACGCTATCCGCTCTGCGCGGACGAAGCCGCCATGTGCGGCGCGGCTGCCATGGCCCTGAGCGGCACGCCGATCGCGCTTTCGCGCCTGAACGGCCACACGCCGCTGCACGTGCCCGCGGAGCACAAGGTGGTCAAAGGCCTGCTCAAGGTCTACAGCGACGTGACAGGATTGGACGCCTACACCATCGCCATAGGCGGCGGCACGTATTCGCGCATGATGCCCAACACGGTGGCCTTCGGCCCCAACTTCCCGGGACAGGTGGACCGCTGCCACATGCCGGAGGAGTACTTCGACATCGATACGATGCTGCTTGCGACAAAGGTCTATGCCCACGCCATAGCGGAGCTGGCGGGGGAGGGGAACAGTTGACAGTTAACAGTTAACAGTGAACAGTTTGAGTCAGCGATGCGATGTCCCGCCCAGGCCGTGCGACACGCAGCAAAGCAGATCTCCGCAGGGGCGCCATCCATGGCGCCCGCGCTTCGAACGCGACAACTGCATTCGCGGGACGATCCCACCCCGATCGTTCGACGCACGACAGGATAGCCGCCGCTGCGGGTGGTTTATCGGCGACGGGGCGCGGGCGAGACAGGTCTCGCCCCTGCGGTGCGATGCTTGGGCTTGTGCGTCACATGAATGCCATGGGCCCTAAAACGGAGCGTACCGCCTTTCCCATTAAACACCCGTTATCCCGTCCCCAGACTATTGATTCTTAATTCTGAATTCTTAATTCTGAATTCCCCACGGAGGCATCCCATGCAACACACCAACTTCTCCATCGCCATCGACGGGCCGGCCGGCGCCGGCAAGTCCACCGTCGCGCGCGCCGTGGCGGACAGGCTGGGCGCGCACTATCTGGACACCGGCGCCATGTACCGCGCTGCGGGCCTCTATATGCACGAACACGGCATAGAGACGCCCGAGGACATCGCCGTGCACGCGTGCGATCCCGACATCTCGATATGCTTTCAGGACGGCGTGCAGCACACGCTGCTGGGCGGCGAGGACGTGACGCGGGCGATACGCGCCCCCGAGGCCTCGCTGATGGCCTCGCGCGTGGGAAGCGTCGCAGCGATCCGCCGCCGCATGGTCGAGCTGCAGCGCGCCTATGCCAAAGGGCATGACGTCGTGATGGACGGCCGCGACATAGGTACCGACGTGCTGCCCGACGCCACGCTCAAGGTCTTCCTGACGGCCTCGCCCGAGGTGCGCGCAAAGCGCCGCTACGCCGAGCTTCAGGCGAAGGGTGCTTCCGACACCTACGAGAAGGTGCTGGCCGAGATCATACAGCGCGATTATGACGATTCCCACCGCGCCGCCTCGCCCATGCGTCAGGCGAACGACGCCATGCGCGTCGACTCGTCCGACATGACGCCCGAGCAGGTGGTCGACACGATCGTGAACGCCTTGAGGGGCAGGGAGGTACACGCATGAACCGCGATTTCTACCGCCGCCTGCGCGGCGTGCTCCGTCCCTTTTACAACCTGTTCTGGCCCTCGACGGTGACGGGCCTTGAGAACATACCGCGCGAGGGCGGCTTCATCATGTGCGCGAACCACGTGCACTGGCGCGACCCGCTGTTCCTGGCGGTGCGCATGCCTGTGCGCTACTACGTCTATCTGGGCAAGGCGGAGCTGTACAAGAACCCCATCGCGGCGCGCATATTGGGCGACAAGGGCCTGGGCGGCATACCGATCAACCGCGGCGAGGCCGACATAGGCGCCGTACGCAAGGCGCTGGCCGTGGTGAAGGAGGGCCATGCGCTGGGCATATTCCCGCAGGGCACGCGCTCCCGCGACAACACGCCCACGCCCATGCTGAACGGCGTGAGCATGATCGCCGTGCGCGCCGGCGCGCCCATCATACCGGTGTACCTGGACGGCCCGTACAGGCTGTTTCACCACGTGGACGTGCGCATAGGCGAGCCGGTGGACATAGCCGACCTGGGCCGCAAGTACGACGCGGCCACGCTCACCGAGGTGACCCATCGCATCGAGAAGGCGATATGGGGCATGCGCGAGGGCATCGCAGAAGCTTAGGTCACAGAAGCTTAAAATTCGAAAGTGAAAAAAGCCCTTGACAAATCGCCGGATCTGAGTATAATATTCATTGTTGCCGATGCACGGGGTGCGTTCGCAAGAGCTGCCGAACAGGCCTCACACAGTGGATAAGCTGGTGTAGCTCAATTGGCAGAGCAGCTGATTTGTAATCAGCAGGTTGCGGGTTCGAGTCCCATCACCAGCTCCATCGCACTGGAGCGGATGCATCGGTACGGGAAACGTGGGTAGGTTCCCGAGTGGCCAAAGGGAGCAGACTGTAAATCTGCCGTCACAGACTTCGGTGGTTCGAATCCACCCC